>DMZZ01000283.1:0-9111 GCA_003484805.1 Comamonadaceae bacterium
CGCCGCAGCTTCGGCAACATCGTCGGCCATGCCAAGGGCGTGGGCGACATGTCCTCGCTCTCGTCCTGGACGGTCGAGCAGTTTGACCCCGAGTTGAACTGGGGTGACGTGGAATGGATCAAGAAGCGCTGGGGCGGCAAGCTCATCCTCAAGGGCATCATGGAAGCCGAAGATGCGCGCCTGGCCGTGGAGAGCGGCGCCGACGCGCTCATCGTCAGCAACCATGGTGGCCGCCAGCTCGACGGCGCGCCCTCGTCCATCGCCGCGTTGCCGGCCATCGTGCAGGCCGTGGGCAAGGACATCGAGGTCTGGATGGACGGCGGCATCCGCAGTGGGCAGGACGTGCTCAAGGCCCGCGCCCTGGGCGCGCGGGGCACGCTGATCGGGCGCAGCTTCCTCTACGGCCTGGGCGCGTATGGCGAGCTGGGCGTGACGCGCGTGCTCGAGATCATCCGCAAGGAGCTGGACCTCACCATGGCCTTCTGCGGCCGCACCGACATCAACACGGTGGACACTTCCATCCTGCTGCCCGGCACGTATCCCACACCCTGAGGTGAAACAATGGCGGCCGTGACCGCCACCGAACCCTTGCCGCGCCGCATTGCCCACCTGGACATGGATGCCTTCTATGCCAGCGTCGAGCTGCTGCGCTACCCGCAGCTTCAGGGCCTGCCGGTGGTGATTGGCGGCGCTCGCCGCTCGTGTGACGGCGTGCTGACCACCGAGGGCTCGGGCCTGCCGCTGCACGAGATACCGCTTGCGGTCTTTCCTCGCCTGCAGGGCTACACCGGGCGCGGCGTCATCACCACCGCCACCTACGCGGCGCGCTCGTTTGGCGTGGGCTCGGCCATGGGGCTGATGAAGGCGGCTCGCCTGTGCCCGCAGGCCATCCTGCTGCCGGTGGACTTTGACGAATACCGGCGCTATTCGCGTCGCTTCAAGGAGATCATCACCGACATCGCACCGGTGATGGAGGACCGGGGCGTGGACGAGGTCTATATCGACTTTACCCATGTGCCCGGCGGCCAGCGCGAGGGAGGGCGCGTGCTGGCGCGCCTGATCCAGAAAAGCATTTTCGACGCCACCGGCCTGACCTGCTCGATCGGGGTGGCGCCCAACAAGCTGCTGGCCAAGATGGCGAGCGAATTCCAGAAGCCCAAGGGCATCTCCATCGTGCACGAGGCCGACCTGCAGGCGCTGGTCTGGCCGCTGGCCTGCCGCAAGATCAACGGTATCGGCCCCAAGGCCGCTGAAAAGCTGGCACGCCACGGCATCCACACCATCGGCGAGCTGGCCGCGCGAGAGCGCGCCTGGCTGGTGCAGCATTTCGGCAAGGCCACCGGCGCCTGGCTGCACGACGCGGCCTGGGGCCGCGACGAGCGCCCCGTGGTGACCGAGAGCGAGCCCGTGAGCATCAGCCGCGAAACCACGTTCGAGCGCGATCTGCACGCCGTGCACGACCGCGCCGAGCTCGGCGCCATCTTCACCGACCTGTGCCAGCGCGTCGCGGCCGACCTGCAGCGCAAGGGCTATCGGGGCCGCACCATCGGCATCAAGCTGCGTTACGACGACTTTCGCAGCGTCACGCGCGACCAGACGATCGACCTGCCCACGCACGACGCCGCCACCCTGCGCCGTGTGGCAGGCCTGTGCCTCAAGCGGGTGGCGCTGGATCGCCGCCTGCGCCTGCTCGGGGTGCGGGTGGGGGGGCTGGTGCGCCTGGGGGAAGAGCACCAGGCACCAGGAGGCACCGATGGCGTGACCAGGGTGGGGGCCAACGCCGAGTTGTTTTAGGCTTTTTGCTGCCAAATTGACAATAGTCAAGAAGCAGGTGTAACACATAGTTAATATATTTTTTTAATACTCCGTTCCACCGCTTCTAGTCAGGGCCTGAATCCATGCGCGTCAATCTGCCGGTCAGCAACAACGAATACGATTTCCCGGCCGATGAGTTGCTGATGTCCACCACCGATACCAAAGGGGTGCTGACACACTGCAACGCGCCCTTTGCCCGGGTGAGCGGCTTCACCATGGAAGAACTCATGGGCCAGCCGCACAACATGATCCGCCACCCGGACATGCCCCCCGAGGCTTACAAGGACATGTGGTCCACCATTGGGCGCGGGCGCAGCTGGACGGGCTTCGTCAAGAACCGGCGCAAGAACGGTGATTTTTACTGGGTGCAGGCCCATGTCACGCCCATCATGCGGCAAGGCAAGCCCGTGGGTTATCTGTCGGTGCGTACCAAGCCCACGCGAGAGCAGATCCAGGCGGCAGAGGCTTTGTATGCGCGCGTCAAGCAAGAGCGCGAGTCCGGTCGCCAGACCATCGTGATCCACGCCGGGGGTGTGCGCAGCACCCGTGTGTGGGACAACGTGCGCAAGTGCTATCGCACCGGTCCCACGGTGCGGCTGGCGGTCATGTTGCTGCCGCTCATGCTGGTGTCCCTGGTGCCGGGCTGGATGGGCTGGAACGATGGCACGGCCATGGCCTTGCAAACCCTGGCCTGGCTGGTGACGGCAGGTCTGGTGCTGGCGCGATATCACGCGAGCATGACCCTGCCGATCCGCAGCCTGCGACGCCTGCTCAACGGCATGGCCGCAGGCGACCTGACGCACCATGAGCCCACCCTGCCCATGACCCATGTGCTGGGCAAGGTCATGGCGCGCGTGCAGCGCCTGCAGCTCAACATCCGTGCCGTGGTGGGCGATGCGATGGAAGAAATGGAGCGGTTCAGTTCGATTTCGGCTGAAATCGCCCAGAGCGCGCAGGATTTGTCCGGGCGCGCAGAATCCCAGGCCAGCAGCCTGGAAGAATCCGCCGCCGCCATGGAGCAAATGTCCAGCACGGTCGAAAATTCCAATGAGGCGGCGCAAAAAGTGCTGCGCGAAAGCCAGCACAGCGCCGATTTGGCACGCCAGGGCGGTGATGCCGTGACGGATGTCGGCCAGGTGGTGCAGTCCATCGAGCAGTCCTCGCGCAAGATGGGGCAGATCATCTCGACCATCGAGGGCATTGCGTTCCAGACCAACATCCTGGCGCTCAATGCTGCCGTCGAGGCGGCACGCGCGGGCGAACAAGGGCGCGGTTTTGCCGTGGTGGCCAGCGAGGTGCGCAGCTTGGCGCAGCGTTCGTCCGAAGCCGCCAAGGAGATCCAGTCGCTCATTGGTGAATCAGCGACCAATATCGAACGCGGCGCACGCCTGATGCAGTCGGCCAGCCAGACCATCGGGCAGGTGGTGGAGTCCGTGACGCATGTGAATGCGCTCATGGGGCAAATGGGCGTGGCGGCACGCGAGCAGGCCGATGGCATTTCGCAGGTCAACGAAGCGGTCACCCTGCTCGACCGCGATACCCAGCAGAACGCGGCACTGGCGGAGCAGTCGGCTGCTTCGTCCCGTGCCATGAGCGACAGCGCGGCCGTGCTGGGCCGCACGCTGGAGGTTTTCCGGGTGGACTGATCCGCCCGGTGGCCTTGCCTACTGCCGAGCCGTGCGCGTGTTGGCCGGCAGTGCTTGAGGGTGGCTGGTGCGCCAGGGGTTGATGTCCAGACCGCCGCGGCGCGTGTAGCGTGCGTACACCTCCAGCTTGATCGGTTTGCAGCGCGTCCACAGGTCCATGAAGATGCGCTCGACGCACTGCTCATGGAATTCGTTGTGGTTGCGGAAACTCACGATGTATTGCAGCAGCCCCTCCTGGTCGATCTGTGGGCCGCTGTAGGCGATGCGCACACTGCCCCAGTCGGGCTGGCCGGTGACCAGGCAGTTGCTCTTGAGCAGGTGGCTCACCAGCACTTCGCTGACCGGGGCTTCGTCGAAATTCGCGCTCAGCCGCTCGGGGGCGGGCTGGTACTGGGTGCATTCAATGTCCAGGCGGTCGAGGCTCAATCCGTCGAGTTCGTGCACCGGCTCGCGGTCGAACTGCTCGGGCAGCAGGAGTTTGACACCCACCGTGCCCGGGTGTTCGGCGCCGCGCCATGCGGCTTCGCTGATGTCGGCACGCATGCGCGCCTGCACGGCCTCGGCGTTGGCGAAGCGCGTGTTGTTGAAGCTGTTGAGGTAGAGCTTGAAGGATTTGCTCTCGACGATGTTCGGCGTCTCGCAGGGCACGGTGATGTGCGCCAGCGCCACCTGCGGCTTGCCACGCTGATTGAGCCAGGACAGTTCGAACGCCGTCCACAGGTCTGCTCCCAGAAAGGGCGGCGAGCCGGAAATGCCGATCTCGGCGCGCTTCGTGGCGCGGGGAATGGGGAACAGGAGCGAAGGGTCGTACTGATCCGCATAGGAGGAGTCCTTGCCCAGTGGGGACTGTTCGGGTTGGTTCATGATGTTGCTATTTAAAGTGTAGCTATCAGCGCTTTCCGAATAAGGACGGATTCGGGTGCGAATTGCGCAGCCGTGCAGTGTAAGCGGGGGCGCTTCGACCCTACGGTAACCCAAGCATGTACGGGAACAATGGTTGATCGCGTACACCGCATCAGCGACTTGGGTCGGCGTGACTTGCGCCAGGCCCATCTTCTATGGAATGCACTGGGGACGCAGGCGGGCTACGCCGGTGTCATCTTGCGCCGGAAGACCAGGCGGTCCGGACCGGAGGATGCCGGTGCATAGGCATAGCCGTCCAGATCAAACCCTTCGAGCAGCCGGGGTGTGGCGATGCGCTGTGTGATGGCGTAGCGCGCCATCAGGCCGCGCGCACGCTTGGCGTAAAAGCTCACGATCTTGTAACGGCCGCTGCTCCAGTCCTCGAACACGCATTCCACCACACGGGCCCGCAGCACCTTGCGGTCCACCGACTTGAAGTATTCCTGCGAGGCGAGGTTGAGCACGAGGGGTTCGGCCTCGCTCTGCGCGCGGGTGTTGAGGTGCCGTGCGATGCGCGGCCCCCAGAACTGGTAGAGCGTGCTGCCCAGCGCCGTAGCCAGCCGTGTGCCCATCTCCAGCCGGTAGGGCTGCACCCAGTCGAGCGGGCGCAGCACGCCATACAGGCCGCTGAGGATGGCCAGGTGCTGCTGCGCCCAGTCGAGGTCGTCCGGCGCCAGCGTGCGTGCGTCCAGCCCTTCGTACACGTCGCCATTGAAGGCCAGCAGGGCCTGGCGCGCATTGCGCGCGCTGAACTTCGGCGACCAGGCTTCGTAGCGCGCCACGTTGAGCGCGGCCAGCGTGTCGCTGATCTTCATCAGCGAGGCGATGTCCTGCGGCGACTTCTGGCGCAGCACCTCGATGAGCTGCGCGGATTCGGCCCTGAACGTCGGCAGCGAGTGCGCCAGGCCGGAGGGCAGCGGCGTGTCGTAGTCGAGCGATTTGGCGGGTGACAGCAGGATCAGCATGGTTTGACAGGGCTCCAAATGCCACTGGCCCCAAGAGGGGCCAGCGATGGGGAAAGGGGGCTTTGCGGCCCCCTGGGTGCGGCGCTCAGGCTGCGGGCGGCTGCTCGAAGGGCAACTGCATGTCGCGCAGATCCCGGCGGGTTTCCACCAGCACCAGCGGGCCGTCGTCCAGCACCACGGCGGGCGGGCGCTCGCGTGGCACGCGGACGGGGCGCGGCTCGGCCGCAATGGCGGCCTGCACGGCTGCCACCTTGTCGGCATCGGACATCACCCACTGCAGACCGGAGCCCTGGGCGACCTGCTGCATTTCATCGATCGGCAGCACGAAGGGCGTGACCTGCGGCATGGCACCGCTGGCCGGAGCCACTGGAGCGGGTGCCGCAGGAGCCGCCACGGGCGCGGGTACAACAGGTGCCGATGCAACAGGTGCGGGTGCCATCACCGGGGCGGGGGGCGCCACGCTCACGGTGGCCACGGGCGCCGCCTGGGGGGCTGCTGCCTCGGAGGCTGCAGGCGCGACTGCGGCCGCAGCGGGTGCGAAGTAGCTGCGGCGTGCCGGCTCCTGGGGGCCGTCGGCAGGGGCCGAGTCGGCCAGGTTGAAGTCCAGCATGCTGGCGGGTGCGCTCTGGCCTTCCGGGGCGGGCTCGGTCCGCTCGGGGCGCTCGCCCCGTTCACCGCGCTCGCCACGCTGGCGGTCACGTCCGTAGCGGTCACGCGAGCGGCGTTCGCGGCGCTCTTCGCCCTCGGCGGCAGGGGCCACGGCAGGGGTTTCGTTACCGGTCAGGTCGAGGTCGGGCAACGAGGCCAGGGGGGCCGTGTCGGCGAAGTCGGCGGGTGCCTGGGAGGCGTTTTCCTGGTTGCGGGGCTGGCGTTCACGGCCTTCGCCACGCGGGCCGCGCTCGCGGCGGCCACTGCCGTTGCGCGGCGCGCGTTCGCTGCGTGCTTCGTTGCCGATCTCGCCGGTCTGCGGCGGGACGTCGGTGGCCGGGGCGTTGCCCATGGCCTGTGCGTCGGTCATCGGGCGGGTGTCGGCGCCGTCGCGGCGGCCGCGGCCACCTTCACGTCCCTCGCGGCCTTCCCCCCGGCCTTCGCGGGGTGGGCGACCGTCCGGGTTGCGGGCTTCCGCCGGGCGCTCGGAGCGCTCGCCACGGCGGCCACGGCCGTCGGCGCCGCCATCGCGGCCATTGGCTTCGCGGTGGCCGTCACGCTGACCATCGCGGTTGCCATTGCGTTCGCCACGGCGGCCTCGGCCGTCACTGCCGCGTCCGTCGCGGCGGGGTTCGCGGGCCGGTGTTTCGGCGGCCGGAGCGGCTGCGGGCGTGGGGGCCACGGGGGCCGGGCTGTCGCCCATGCCGAACAGGCTCTTGACCCAGCCAAAGAAGCCCTGCTCCTGGGGGGCAGCCTGGGGCCGTGCGGCAACCGGTGCGGGGGCTGCAGCCCGGGGAGCGGCAGCGGGGGTGGGCTTTTGCGGTGCGCGCGGGGCACGGGCTTCGGCTTCGGTGCGCGGGGCAGCCTGCGGTGCGGGGGCGTCGGGCAGCACGCCCTTGATCACCGGGGTCTGCTTGTTGGTGGGTTCCTGCGAGCGGCGTGTCACGGCCGTGGGGTCTTCCACCTCTTCGGCGAGCTTGTAGCTGGCCTCGATGTTGTCCAGGCGCGGGTCGTCGTGCTTGAGGCGTTCGAGCTTGTAGTTGGGCGTTTCCAGCGTCTTGTTGGGCACCATCAGCACGGCCACGCGCTGCTTGAGTTCGATCTTGGCGATCTCGGTGCGCTTCTCGTTGAGCAGGAAGGAGGCCACTTCCACCGGCACCTGGCAGTGCACGGCGGCGGTGTTGTCCTTCATCGACTCTTCCTGGATGATGCGCAGGATCTGCAGCGCGGAGCTTTCCGTGTCGCGGATGTGGCCGGCGCCGCCGCAGCGTGGGCAGGGGATGGAGGAGCCTTCGGAGAGGGCTGGCTTGAGGCGCTGGCGGCTCATTTCCATCAGGCCGAACTTGGAAATCGTGCCGAACTGCACGCGGGCGCGGTCCTGGCGCAGCGCGTCGCGCAGGCGGTTTTCCACTTCGCGGCGGTTCTTCGACTCTTCCATGTCGATGAAGTCGATCACGATCAGGCCGCCGAGGTCGCGCAGGCGCATCTGGCGGGCCACTTCGTCGGCGGCTTCCAGGTTGGTGCGCGTGGCGGTTTCCTCGATGTCGCCGCCCTTGATGGCGCGGGCCGAGTTCACGTCCACGCTGACCAGCGCTTCGGTGTGGTCGATCACGATGGCGCCGCCGCTGGGCAGCTGCACGGTGCGGGCGTAGGCCGATTCGATCTGGTGCTCGATCTGGAAGCGGCTGAACAGGGCGGCGTCGTCGCGGTAGCGCTTCACGCGGGCGGCATGCTCGGGCATGACGTGCGCCATGAACTGCTGCGCCTGTTCGTAGATGTCGTCGGTATCGATGAGGATGTCACCGATGTCGTTGTTGAAGTAGTCGCGGATCGCACGGATCACCAGGCTCGATTCCTGGTAGATCAGGAAGGCGCCCTTGCCGCCCTGGGCGGCGCCGTCGATGGCGTTCCACAGCTTGAGCAGGTAGTTCAGGTCCCACTGCAGCTCGGGGGCGCTGCGGCCGATGCCGGCGGTGCGCGCGATGATGCTCATGCCGTTGGGGTATTCGAGCTGGTCCATCGCCTCTTTGAGCTCGGCGCGGTCCTCGCCCTCGATGCGGCGCGAAACGCCACCGCCACGGGGGTTGTTGGGCATCAGCACCACGTAGCGGCCAGCCAGCGAGATGAAGGTGGTCAGGGCCGCGCCCTTGTTGCCGCGCTCTTCCTTCTCGACCTGGACCAGCAGCTCCTGGCCTTCCTTGATGACCTCATTGATGCGCGCCTGGCTGGGCGAGACACCGGGGGTGAAGTACTGGCGGGCGATTTCCTTGAACGGCAGAAAACCGTGGCGGTCTTCGCCGTAGTCCACAAAACAGGCTTCCAGCGACGGCTCGACGCGCGTGACCACGGCCTTGTAGATGTTGCCCTTGCGCTGCTCGCGCCCTTCGATCTCGATTTCGTAGTCGAGGAGCTTCTGTCCGTCGACGATGGCCAGACGCCGTTCTTCGGGCTGTGTGGCGTTGATGAGCATCCGCTTCATGATGCGATTCCTTCTTCTAGTGCCCGGGAGGGCAGCGCGGCAACAGACATGCCGCCGCACTGCGGACCCGTGATCCAAACAAACAACAGGCTCTGCAGGAGCCAACAATGCCTGGACTGACGCTCTGGAACGAAGGGAATTGCCGGATATGCCGAAACTCCCCGCACAGCTTCTAGCTTTGCGGGGGGGGCAAGGGCGCGTGGATGGGGGCGAGCCTGAGATGGTGCAGGAGAGCTATGAAAACAATAGCTACTTGCGCAGGCTGGATGGGCACTGGAGGATGATTTGATGCCCATAGCGGCAGCAGACGCCACCGCCAGAGGGACAAAAATTTCATCACCAGAGCCAACATGTTCGCTTCGATCCGCTGGCAGGCGAGGCCCGGGTGGGGCCGCCTGCCAGATGGGGTATTCCGTATCAGTGTTCCAATGTGTCAGCCTCCCGTGCGGCGCACCGGCCATGGCAGGCAACTGGCCTGTCATCTGCATGTGCGACGCGCGCTGGCATCGACCTGCCTGCGCGCGGGGAAATGGCCGTGTGGACTAAACTCCAGACGAATCAACCACTTACAAAACACTGCGCAGGTGAAACACATTATAGGGGCCAAACCGGTTTCGCACCGCCCCGGAAATCCCGTAGCCCCGGCCGCGAGCGG
>DMZZ01000283.1:9134-11045 GCA_003484805.1 Comamonadaceae bacterium
AGGTGCGCATCAACAAGGGCCGCGCCAGCGCCGACACGCGTGTGCAGGAGGGCGACCAGGTGCGCCTGCCGCCGGTGCGCGTGTCCGAAAAGATCGCCGAAAAGGCCGAGCGCCCGGCGCCCGCCCGTGAATTCCCCATCCTGCTGGAGGACGAGCACCTCATTGCCCTCGACAAACCGGCCGGCACGGCCGTGCACGGCGGCAGCGGCGTGAGTTTTGGCGTGATCGAACAATTGCGCCAGGCCCGGCCGCAGGCGAAGTTCCTCGAACTGGTGCACCGGCTCGACCGCGAGACCTCGGGCATCCTGCTGGTGGCCAAGAAGCGCAGCGCGCTCACCCACCTGCAGGACCAGTTCCGCGAACGCGAGACGGGCAAGACCTACCTGGCGCTGGTCCTCGGTGCCTGGCCCGCCAACAAGAAGGTGATCGACACGCCGCTGCACAAGTATCTGCAGGCCGATGGTGAGCGCCGCGTGCGCGTCACCACCCCGGAAGACCCGGACGGCATGCGCTCCATCACCTTGGTCAAGGTGCGTTCCACCGTGCCGGCGCGCCCGGATGCGGGGCTGCCGGCGTTCTCGCTGCTCGAAGTGACCATCAAGACCGGGCGCACGCACCAGATCCGCGTTCACCTGGCCAGCCAGGGCCATGCGATCGCGGGCGACGAGAAATACGGCGATTTCGACCTCAACCGCCACCTGCACAAGCACGGCCTCAAACGCATGTTCCTGCACGCCTGGCGCCTGCAGTTCAACCACCCCGCCAGCGGCGAGCGCACCGAGCTGCTCGCACCCCTGCCGCCCGATCTGGCCTCTTTTCTGCCGCCCGCACCATGAATGCTGCCCACCGCCCCCGCCGTTTCGACCTGATTGCCTTTGACTGGGACGGCACGCTGTTCGACTCCACCGCCATCATCGTGCGCAGCATCCAGGCCGCCGTGCACGACGTGGGCGGCACCGTGCCCAGCGACCTGGATGCCGCCTACGTCATCGGTATGGCCCTCATGCCGGCCCTGGCCCACGCCGCGCCCGATGTGCCGCCGGAGAAATACCCTGAGCTCAACCTGCGCTACCGCTACCACTACGCGCGCCACCAGGACGATCTGAGCCTGTTCGACGGCGTGCTGCCGCTGCTGGCGGGCCTGCGCGAGCGCGGCCACCTGCTCACCGTGGCCACGGGCAAGAGCCGGCGCGGCCTGGACGAGGCGCTGCACAGCGTCAGCCTGCGCGGCGTGTTCGACGGCTCGCGCACCGCGGACGAGACCGCCGGCAAGCCGCACCCGCTGATGCTCCAGGAGCTGATGGGCGAGTTCGACGTGCCGCCCGAGCGGGTGCTCATGATCGGCGACACCACGCACGACCTGCAGATGGCCCTCAATGCGGGCTGCTCCAGCGTGGGCGTGAGCTACGGGGCGCACGAGCCTGACGCCTTTGCCGCACTCGGTCCCCTGCATGTGGCGCATTCGGTGGCCGACCTGCATGACTGGCTGTTCCGCGAGGCTTGAGCGATGACGTCCGACCTTTCGCAAGCCATCCCGCTGTGCCCCAGCGCCGACCTCCAGGACGGCGGCCTGGCCGTGCCTTTCGATGTGCTCTACGCCGGGCAGACCAGCCGGGCCTTCGCCATCCGCTTCCAGGGCCGGGCGCACGCCTACCTCAACCGCTGCGCCCATGTGCCCATGGAGATGGACTACCAGGAAAACCGCTTCTTCGACGACAGCGGACGCTGGCTGATGTGCGCCACGCACGGCGCCACCTATGCGCCCGACACCGGCTCCTGCGTGGCCGGCCCCTGCCGGGGCGGCCTGGTGAAGATCGCCCTCACCGAGCGTGATGGCATGGTGCACTGGCATACTGCACACCACATCCAGCCCATCGAGTTCTGATATGACCGAGCCGAACCAGTTCCCCG
>DMZZ01000227.1:0-22513 GCA_003484805.1 Comamonadaceae bacterium
AAATGAAACTGACCGGAAAACTGCCTGCGCCCGAACAGGCCATGCTCACCAAGTCGGTCAAGACCATCGTCGATCAGGTGGATGCCATGAAGCGGCTGGTCAACGAGTTCCGTGACTACGCCCGCCTGCCGTCGGCCGACCTGCAACCCGTCGATCTCAATGCCCTGGTGTCGGATGTGCTGAATCTCTACGAATCGGACCGTGCCACCGTGGCGGTACAGGCGCAACTCGATCCCCGTTGTCCCACCATCATGGGCGACGCGCAGCAGTTGAGGCAGGTGGTGCACAACCTGCTGCAGAACGCGCAGGATGCCACCGAGCAAGCGGCAGTCAGCGCGGGGGCGCCTGCCGGGACGCTGCCGCCTGTGTGCATCAGCACCCACTGGAACGAGATCTCGCGCCGCGTGCGCCTGACCGTCACCGACCATGGCAGCGGCTTTCCCGCGCACATCCTGCAACGCGCGTTCGAGCCCTACGTCACCACCAAGGCGCGCGGCACCGGGCTGGGGCTGGCGGTGGTGAAAAAAATCGCGGACGAGCATGGCGCCCGCATCGATCTGATCAATCGACAGGAAGAGGGCGTGGTGCGTGGCGCCCAAGTGTCGCTATCATTCGCCCCTTGAGCACAAGGTCGCGTCCTGACAACACCGTGCACCGCAGTTTCAAGGCACTTCATACATGGCTAACATATTGGTGGTTGACGATGAGCTCGGCATCCGAGATCTGCTGTCGGAGATCCTGAACGACGAGGGTCACAGCGTCGACCTTGCCGAGAATGCAACTCAGGCCCGAGCCGCACGCTTTGGCAGCGTCTATGACCTGGTGCTGCTCGACATCTGGATGCCCGATACCGACGGTGTCTCTCTGCTCAAGGAATGGGCGGCCGGCGGCTTGCTGACCATGCCGGTCATTATGATGAGTGGTCATGCCACCATCGACACCGCGGTGGATGCCACGCGCATCGGCGCCTTTGCATTTCTGGAAAAACCCATCACCCTGCAGAAGCTGCTCAAGGCGGTTGAGCAGGGACTGGCCCGTCAGGCCCTGCGTCCTGGGGCTTTGGCGCCTGCCGTGGCCGTGCATCCGCCAGCGGCCGATGGTTCCCACTTCAGTGCCCAGAGCCTGCCGGTCACCATGGAAGCCGATACGGGCCCGCATGCGCACCAGGGGTTTGATCTGGACCGCCCGCTGCGCGAGGCGCGTGATGGTTTCGAGAAGGCCTATTTCGAATTTCACCTCGCCCGCGAGGGAGGCTCGATGACCCGGGTGGCCGAAAAGACCGGCCTGGAGCGCACCCATCTGTATCGCAAACTGCGCCAGCTGGGGGTGGATCTGGCGCGTGGCAAGCGCAATTAATGCCGCTGTTTTCAGAAGTTCTCAAAATTCTGGTTATAATTTGAGGCTTAGGCCCGGTAGCTCAGTCGGTAGAGCAGAGGATTGAAAATCCTTGTGTCGGCGGTTCGATTCCGTCCCAGGCCACCAAATTGATAAGCCCGTCTCTGCGATGGGCTTTTTCTTTGACCGCTTCAGCGGTCCATACGCGGGAATAGCTCAGTTGGTAGAGCGCAACCTTGCCAAGGTTGAGGTCGAGAGTTCGAGACTCTTTTCCCGCTCCATATTCGCCCATGTGGCTCAGTGGTAGAGCACTCCCTTGGTAAGGGAGAGGTCGTGGGTCCGATTCCCGCCATGGGCACCAGACCCCCGGCCAAGCCCATCACGCAGGTGATGGGCTTTCGTGTTTCTGGCGCATGCATACCGCCGCAGGCACGGCATGCATGGGCTCCACCTGTTGACGGCATCTTGAACGACACCACCCTGGGCATCGATTTCGGCACCTCCAACTCGGCCATGGCCGTGCGCCAGGGCGCGGGTCCCGCGCGCCTGTTGCGGCTGGAAGGGGAGGCCACCACCTTGCCGACGGCGCTGTTCTTCAATGCCGAAGATCAAAGCACGCACTTCGGCCGTGATGCCATTGGCCAGTACCTGGCAGGCACCGAGGGGCGCCTCATGCGCTCGCTCAAAAGCCTGCTCGGCAGCGCCCTGCTGCAGGACCAGACGGCGGTGCACCACCGCATGGTGAGCTACCAGGACATCATCAGCCTCTTTCTGCAGATGCTGGCGCGCACTGCCCGCGAATCACTCGGCGGCATGCCGGGCCG
Source organism: Comamonadaceae bacterium (assembly GCA_003484805.1). Lineage (GTDB taxonomy): Bacteria > Pseudomonadota > Gammaproteobacteria > Burkholderiales > Burkholderiaceae_C > Simplicispira. Next base: position 2,160 of record DMZZ01000227.1, read on the forward strand.
CGTGGTGATGGGCCGGCCCGTGCATTTTGTGGATGGCGATGCAGCGCGGGACCGGCAGGCCGAAGACGCCCTGCGCCAGGCCGCGCTGGATGCGGGTTTCGTGAATGTGTCTTTCCAGGCCGAGCCGATCGCCGCTGCGCTGGACTACGAGCAGCGCATCACGGCCGAGGCCCTGGTGCTGGTCGTGGATATTGGCGGCGGCACCTCGGATTTCACGGTGGTGCGGTTGGGGCCTGACCGCGCCAGACGCCCCGACCGCAGTGCCGACATTCTGGCCACCACGGGTGTGCATGTCGGCGGCACGGACTTCGACCGCCGCCTGAGCCTGGAGCTGCTCATGCCCATGCTGGGCTTTCGCCACAAGGGCCCGACGGGTCGCGAGGTGCCCAGCCGGGTGTTTTTCGACCTCTCGACCTGGCACCTGATCCAGTGGCTGTATGCCCCGAAAGCCCTGCGCGATGTGCAGGGCCTGCGCACCGACTATGCCGACACCCGCCTGCACGACCGGCTGATGACCGTGCTGCGCGAGCGCCTGGGGCACCGCATGGCCAACACGGTCGAGCAGGCCAAGATCGCCGCTTCGCTGGAAGATGCGGCCGCTGGCATCGACCTTGGCTGGATCGAACGTGGGCTGGGGTCGCAAGTGACGCCCGATGGCCTGGCGTTGCACTTGTCCGGATTGCTGGACCAGGTGATTGCCTGCGCGCAGGCGTGTCTGAGCGACGCGGGTCTGACGGCGCAGCCCTTGCAGGCCATCTACCTCACGGGGGGATCATCGGCCCTGCGGCCGCTGCGGGGTGCGCTCCGGAGGGCGTTCCCCGATACGCCCCAGGTGGTGGGGGATCTGTTTGGCGGGGTGGCCTCCGGGCTGGCGGTCACACCGGAGGGATCCGGCTTGCCACTGCAAAATCAATAGCTGTCAGCGCTTGTTGGACGGGCGTTAGAGGCCATTTTGATCTGAAATTTGATCAGGACGATTCCTCGGGCTGTGCCCGCTTCCAGGCCAGGGCCGTGTCGTACAGCGCATTGCGCGACGCGCCGGTGATCTCTGCGGCCAGCCGCACGGCAGATTTCAGGGGCAGTTCCTGCAGCAGCAGGCGCAGCACGCGCAGGCTGTCTCCGTCGTCCTGCGCGGCGGCCACCGGGTGCAGCAGCACCACGAACTCACCCTTGGCGCGCTGTGGCGCACCGGCCAGCCATGCGGGCAGCGAGGCGGCGGGCAGCGTGGTGATTTCCTCGAACTGCTTGGTCAGCTCGCGTGCCAGGGTCACCGGGCGTTCGCCCAGCAGGGTCAGGGCCTGGGCCAGCTCGGTGATGCGGTGCGGGGCTTCGAGCAGCACCGTGCAGCGCGGCTCGGCCTGCAGGCGCAGCACGGCGGCCTGGCGCTCGGCCGATTTGACCGGCAGGAAACCGCCGAACACGAATCCCCCCTCGGCACTGCCATTGGCCACGGCGCCCGCCACGCTGAGCGCGGCGGTGATGCTGCTGGCGCCGGGCAGCGGCAGCACGCGCAGGCCGGCCGTGCGGACGGCGGCGGCCAGGCGGGCGCCGGGGTCGCTCACGCCCGGGGTGCCTGCGTCACTCACATAGGCCACGCGCTGGCCCTGTTGCAGTCGGACGAGCACCGCCTGCGCGGCTTCCTGCTCGTTGTGCTGGTGTACGGCGAGCAGTTGGGCGCCGCCCTTGTCGATGCCATAGGCGCGCAGCAGGCTTTGGGTGTGGCGCGTGTCCTCGCAGGCCAGGGTGTCGGCCAGCTGCAGCACATGCAGGGCGCGCAGCGTGATGTCGGCCAGATTGCCGATGGGCGTGGCCACCACGTACAGGGCGCCTTGCGGATAATGCTGTGCAGCCGCCGCGTCGTGCGCGGCGCCCAGGGCTGATGCGAAAGAAGCGCTCAATGGATTTCCTTGACAAGATGATCGCAGGCAGGACACCGGTGTGGACCACGCGGGAGCAGGGCATGGCGGCGGAAGACCGGGCCCTGGCCCATCTGCAGGCCGCCGGCCTGCGCCTGCTGGAGCGCAATTATCGGACGCCCGGGCGCGGTGGCGGTGAAATCGATCTGGTGCTGCGCGATCGCGACGGCACCGTGGTGTTTGTCGAGGTGCGCAGCCGCTCCAGCCGCGCTTTCGGCGGTGCGGGGGCCAGCATCGGCGCCACCAAGCAGCGGCGCATCGTGTTTGCGGCGCGGCATTACCTGATGCGGCTGGGAGCGCCGCCGCCCTGTCGTTTCGACGTGGTGCTGGTGGAAAATTCGGTCGAGTGGATCCGGGCAGCGTTTGAAGCAGCGTGAGGCCCGGATGCGTGCACGCAGCCTACCGATTGCTACAAAATCGATAACACCACACGGGTATCATTGAACCTTTGCCCCCCGAACCATTCCATCTGCCCATGCTTGAGCAACGTATCCAGCAGCATTTCATCGACAGCGCTGACCTGAAATACCAAGCGGCGCAGGCCCTGGGGCGCCCGATTGCCGATGCCGTGCAGGCCCTGCTGGCCTGCATCACCAGCGGGGGCAAGATTCTGACCTGCGGCAACGGCGCCTCGGCCTCCGATGCCCAGCAGTTTGCCACCTGCTGTGTGGCGGGATTCGAGCGCGAGCGCCCCGAACTGGCGGCCATCGCGCTGTGTGCCGATGGCGCACTGCTGACGGCGCATCCCGTCAATGGCGATGGCAGCCAGCAGTTCGCCCGCCAGGTGCGCGCCCTGGGGCAGGCGGGGGATCTGCTGCTGGTATTGAGCGTGAGTGGCAACGATGTCGGCGTGGTGGCGGCCGTGCACGCGGCGCATGAGCGCGACATGTCGGTGGTGGCCGCCACGGGCCGCACCGGGGGGCTGCTGGCCGACATTCTGCGGGAAACCGACGTGCTGATCTGCGTGCCCCACGACCGCGCGGCCCGCGTGCGCGAGGTGCATTCGCTGGTGCTCAATTGCCTGTGTGACGGCATGGACGCCCAATTGTTTGGTGAACAGGAGATTTCGTGATGATGCTTCGCATGAACCGCACCATGTGCACCCTGCTGGCTGCCGCCGCCTTGGCCGGAGGGCTTGTGGGCTGCGCCACCCCCATCGTGCTGGGCGGTGCCGCCCTGGGCGGGATGATGGCCATTGACCGCCGCACGGCGGGCATCCAGATTGAAGATGAATCCATCGAGCTGCGCGCCGTGAACCGCATCCATGGCGCCTATGGCGACAAGGTGCACATCAACGTGACCAGCTACAACCGGCAGGTGCTGCTGACCGGCGAGGTACCCCATGCCGAGGCACGCGAAGGCATCGAGAAGATCGTTGCGGGCGTGGAAAACGTGCGCTCTGTGGTGAATGACCTGGCCGTGATGCCCAACACCAGCCTTGCCCAGCGATCCAATGACACCTTCATCACGGGCAAGGTGCGCGCCAGCCTGGTCGATGCCAAGGACCTCTCGGCCAGCAGCTTCAAGGTGGTTACCGAGCGCAATGTGGTCTATCTGATGGGTCTGGTGACCCAGCGCGAGGCCGCGCGCGCCACCGCCATTGCCCGGGGAGTCATGGGTGTCAGCAAGGTCGTGCGGGTGTTCGAATACCTGACCGACGACGACCTGGCGCGCATGAATGCATCACCCCGGCGTTCGGCCCCCGTGACCCAGGACAACGCTGAAACAGGCGCTCCGGTGCGCTGAAGCCGCCGGGCCTGCAGGCTATCGGTGGATAGATACGCTCGCAGGCCGACCAGCAAGGCGCGGCCCGGGCCAGCAGCCACCGCGCAAGGGCCGCCAGCATTCCCAACTACAGGCGCTGGTGGCGTCCCCCCTCCGCGAGCGAAGCGAAGCAGAGAGGGGGGGTGTACGCTACCTCAAGCGCTTGATCAGGCTGGACGTGTCCCAGCGGTTGCCGCCCATCTGCTGGACGTCGCCATAGAACTGGTCCACCAGCGCCGTGACCGGCAGACGTGCACCGTTGCGCTTGGCCTCGTCGAGCACCAGTCCCAGGTCCTTGCGCATCCAGTCCACGGCGAAGCCGAAATCGAACTGGTCCGCCACCATGGTCTTGCCGCGGTTGTCGAGCTGCCAGCTCTGCGCCGCGCCCTTGCCGATGACATCGAGCACCAGGTTCACGTCCAGACCCGCACGTTGGCCGAAGGCCACGGCCTCGGCCAGGCCCTGCACCAGCCCGGCGATGCAGATCTGATTGACCATCTTGGTGAGCTGGCCTGCGCCAGACTCGCCCATGCGCGTGAAGGCGCGCGAGAAAGCCATCGCCACGGGCTGCACGGCGTCGAACGGCGCCGGGTCGCCGCCACACATCACGGTCAGCAGGCCATTCTGTGCGCCTGCCTGGCCGCCCGATACCGGTGCATCGATGAACTGCAGGCCCAGCGTGCGCGCGGCACCGTACAGTTCGCGTGCCACCTCGGCCGAGGCGGTGGTGTGATCCACGAAAATCGCGCTGGGCTCCATGCCGGCAAAAGCACCGTCGGCGCCCAGCGTGACCGAGCGCAGATCGTCGTCGTTGCCCACGCAGCAAAAGACGATGTCCGCTCCCTGGGCGGCCATGCGCGGTGTGGCGCCTTGGCGCGGTGCGCGGGTGCCGGCATATTCGGCGCACCAGGCCTGCGCCTTGGCGGCCGTGCGGTTGTACACCGTGACTTCGTGCCCCGCCAGCGCCAGGTGCGCGGCCATGGGGTAGCCCATCACGCCCAGGCCCAGGAAGGCGATTTTGCGCGGGGCGATGGGCTCGTAGGTGCGGGGGGTGGTGCTGGGCATGGGTCTATCCTGTCATGAAAAAGGCCCGCGCATCGTGCGGGCCAGGGAGTAGGTGGCGTGTCCGGTCAGACGATGGCGAAATGCTCGGTGCCGGAGGACAGATCGGTGGTCTTGGCGCGCTGGCTCGACAGCTTGATCTGCAGGCGCAGGTCGTTGAGCGAGTCGGCGTTGCGCAACGCATCTTCGTAGGAGATGACGTTCGATTCGAACAGGTCGAACAGCGCCTGGTCAAAGGTCTGCATGCCCAGGTTGCGGCTCTTTTTCATGATCTCCTTGATCTCGGAGACCTCGCCCTTGAAGATCAGGTCGGCGATCAGCGGTGTGTTCAGCATCACCTCGACCGCGGCGGCGCGGCCCTTGCCGTCCTGTTTGGGAATCAGGCGCTGCGAAACCATGGCGCGCAGGTTCAGCGACAGGTCCATCAGCAGCTGGGCGCGGCGTTCTTCGGGGAAGAAGTTGATCACGCGGTCGAGCGCCTGGTTGGCGCTGTTGGCGTGCAGCGTGGCCATGCACAGGTGGCCGGTTTCCGAGAAGGCGATGGCGTGCTCCATGGTCTCGCGGTCGCGGATTTCGCCCATCAGGATCACGTCCGGGGCCTGGCGCAAGGTGTTCTTGAGCGCCGCCTCCCAGCTGTCGGTGTCCAGCCCCACTTCGCGCTGCGTCACCACGCAGTTCTTGTGCGGGTGCACGAACTCGACCGGGTCTTCCACGGTGATGATGTGGCCGAACGATTTTTCGTTGCGCCAGTCCACCATGGCCGCGAGCGTGGTCGACTTGCCCGAGCCCGTGGCACCCACCAGGATGCACAGGCCGCGCTTGGTCATGGTCACTTCCTTGAGTACCTGCGGCACGCCTAGCCCGTCGATGGTGGGCAGCGTGAGCGGAATCACCCGCAGCACCATGCCCACGCGGCCCTGCTGCACGAAGGCGTTCACACGGAAGCGCCCGATGCCTGCGGGCGAAATGGCGAAGTTGCACTCCTTGGTGCGTTCGAACTCGGCGGCCTGCTTGTCGCTCATGATCGAGCGGGCCAGCGTCAGCGTGTGGTTGGGCGACAGCGGCTGCGGGGACACCTTGGCAATGGCGCCATCGACCTTGATGGCCGGCGGAAAGTCTGCCGTGATGAACAGGTCACTGCCATTGCGGCTGACCAGCAGCTTCAGCAGGTCGTTGATGAATTTACTGGCCTGATCGCGTTCCATCTCAAATCCTCCCTCGGTCGGCGCCTGGGCGCCGAGGTGTCATTTCTGGTTTTCGCTCAACCGTGCGCTCACCACGCGCAGCCGCAACGAAAGCTTGCGCGCCAGCAGGGCCACCAGGCTGGCGGCCAGCTGCGGGTCCTTGCCCATCATGTCGTCCATGGCGTCGGCGCTGAGCACGGCGATTTCGCATTCGGTCAGTGTGGTGCAGGCGGAGAAGCGGATGCCGCTGTCGAGCAGCGACATCTCGCCGAGGATGTCGCCGGGGCGCGTTTCGGCCAGGCGCAACTGCTCGCCCCAGGGCTGGATGCGATCCACGGCGATGGTGCCGGTCAGCAGCACGATCATGAAATTGCCGTATTCGTCCTGGCGGATCAGGTCGCGGTTGGGCGGAACATGGGCGAATTCAAAGAAGCGCTCCATGCGCTTGACGGCGTCCTGGTCCAGGTGCGCCATGTACTTGTCCTTGGACCACAGCGCCTGCAGCAGCTTGCCGCCCCGGCTGGTCGGCAGACGCTTGGCGCCCACCTCGACCGCGCGGGCCTCCCAGGGCACCAGCATGGTTGGGTCCACCCCCTGGTTGGCGAAGGCGGTGGAGAAGAAAACAGAATCGGTGTGCTCCTGCTCCTGCTCCTGCTGCTGCGGCTTGTTGTCTTTCGACGACAGGCGCAAAAGACCGAGGATGCCTTTCATGGGGTGCTCCAGTGGGCTGCCTTCGGGCAGCCGGTATCAGTTGGCTGGGTGTGTGGTTCAACCAGGGAAGTTTTCAGGAATCTTGGCCTTGCTGCGGGCTTCGGCCGGGCTGATGATGTTGCGCCGCACCAGATCGGTGAGATTCTGGTCGAGCGTCTGCATGCCCACGCTGTTGCTGGTCTGGATGGTGGAGTACATCTGCGCCACCTTGGCCTCGCGGATCAGGTTGCGGATGGCACTGGTGCCCAGCATGATCTCGTGCGCGGCCACGCGGCCCGAGCCGTCCTTGAGCTTGCACAGTGTCTGCGAGATGACAGCCTGCAGCGATTCGGACAGCATCGCGCGCACCATTTCTTTTTCTTCGGCGGGGAACACGTCGATGATGCGGTCGATGGTCTTGGCGGCGCTCGACGTGTGCAGCGTGCCGAACACCAGGTGGCCCGTTTCAGCGGCCGTCATCGCCAGGCGGATGGTTTCGAGGTCGCGCATTTCGCCCACCAGGATGGCGTCCGGGTCTTCGCGCAGCGCGGACTTCAGCGCGGCCGCGAACGACAGCGTCATCGGCCCCACTTCGCGCTGGTTCACCAGGCACTTCTTGGACTCGTGCACGAACTCGATCGGGTCCTCCACCGTGAGGATGTGGCCGTACTCGGTTTCGTTGAGGTAGTTCACCATGGCCGCCAGCGTGGTGGACTTGCCCGAGCCCGTGGGCCCGGTTACCAGCACCAGGCCGCGCGGCTTGAGCGCCAGGTCGCCGAAGATCTTGGGGCAGTTGAGCTGCTCCAGCGTCAGGATCTTGCTTGGAATCGTCCGGAACACGGCGGCGGCGCCGCGGTTCTGGTTGAAGGCGTTGACGCGGAAGCGCGCCAGGCCCTCGATCTCGAACGAGAAGTCGACCTCCAGGAATTCCTCGTAGGTCTTGCGCTGCGAGTCGCTCATGATGTCGTACACCATGGCATGCACCGTCTTGTGGTCCAGCGCGTCCACATTGATGCGCCGCACGTCGCCGTGCACCCGGATCATGGGCGGCAGGCCCGCGGACAGGTGCAGGTCGGATGCCTTATTCTTGACGCTGAACGCCAGCAGTTGGGTAATGTCCACGGTTCCCTCGGTCGTTTGGTACGCTTGGCAAACATTATGACCACGATTGCCGACAACCTCCAACAGGTTCATGACCGGATGGCGCAGGCCTGCGCCGCCGCCGAACGCGATCCGGCCAGCGTTTCATTGCTGGCCGTTTCCAAGACCTTCGGCCCCGAGGCCGTGCTGGCGGCCGCGCAGGCCGGGCAGCGCGCCTTTGGCGAAAACTACATCCAGGAGGCGGTGGAAAAAATGGCCGCGCTGCGCCAGATGGGTGCGCCGCCCCTGCAATGGCACTGCATCGGCCCGGTGCAGAGCAACAAGACGCGGCTGGTGGCCCAGCATTTCGACTGGATGCACACGGTGGACCGTGCCAAGATCGCCGAGCGACTTTCTGCCCAGCGCCCGGCCCATCTGGCGCCGCTACAGGTCTGCATCCAGATCAATGTGGATGGGGGGCTGAACAAGTCGGGCGTGCCCCCGGATGAGGCGCTGGCGTTGGCGCAGGCCGTGGCGGCGTTGCCACAGTTGTGCCTGCGCGGCGTAATGGCCATTCCCGAGCCGACTCCGGATTACGCTGACCAGCTGGCGCTGCACCAGCGCGTGCGCGCCGTGTTCGATCAGATCCGGGCGTCTGGCCTGCCGGGGCTGGAACATTTCGATACCTTGTCGCTGGGCATGACGGCCGACCTTGACGCCGCCATCCAGGCCGGCAGCACCATGGTGCGCGTGGGCACGGGCATCTTTGGTGGCAGGGCGCGCCCCGCACCCTGACGAAGATTTGAGGCAAAAAAGGCCTCTGACGCCCATCCGAAGAGCGCTGACAGCTATTTAATCAATAGCATTCAAGCGCTGAAGCGGCGTACGCAGTCCAGCGTCTGCGCCACATCCTCGGGCCCCACGTCCAGGTGGGCCACCCAGCGCAGGCGCGTCTGCCCGCCGTAGAGGCTGCTGGTCACGCGCACGCCGTGCTGGGCCAGCCAGGCCGTGAAGGCGGGCGCCACTTCGGCGTGCACGTCGGTGAACAGGATGTTGGTGTGCGCCGAGGCCACGGCCAGGCGCCCTTGCAGCACCGGGTGGCTGCGCCCGGCCTCGGCCAAGCCTGCGGCCAGTTGCCGCAGCAGGGCGTGGTCGTCGGCCAGGCGGCGCACATGGTGCTGCAGTGCGTGCTGACCTGCGGCGGCGAGCAGGCCGCACTGGCGCATGGCGCCGCCCAGCATCTTGCGCGTGCGCTTGGCCTGGCGCAGAAACTCGGCGCGGCCCAGCAGCATCGAGCCCACGGGTGCGCCCAGGCCCTTGCTGAGGCACAGCGACACCGTGTCGAAATGCTGGCAGAGAGCGCGCGCCTCGTCGTACACGTCGGTGCCGTTTGCCTCGGCGTTCGCCGTGGCGGCGTTGAACAGGCGCGCGCCGTCCAGGTGCAGGGCCAGCCCGCGTGAGCGCGCCAGTTGCGCCACCTCGGCGATGTAGGGCGTGGGCAGCACCTGGCCGCCGGTGGTGTTCTCCAGCACCACGAGGCGGGTGCGCGCGAAATGCGGGTCGTCGGGCTTGATGGCGGCGGCGATGTCCGCCAGGCGCAGCGTGCCGTCGGGTTGGGTTTCAACGGGCTGGGGCTGGATGGAGCCCAGCACCGCCATGCCGCCGGCCTCCCAGCGGTAGGTGTGCCAGCTCTGGCCCACGATGGCCTCGTCGCCGCGCTGGCAGTGGCCCATGAGGGCGATCAGGTTGGTTTGCGTGCCCGAGGGCGCGAACAGCGCGGCCTCGAAGCCCAGCAGTTGCGCAGCGTGGTCCTGCAGGGCGTTGACGGATGGGTCGTCGCCAAATACGTCGTCACCCAGCGGCGCGGCCTGCATGGCGGCGCGCATGGCGGGGGTGGGCTGGGTGACGGTGTCGCTGCGGAAGTCGGGCATGGGGGTCTCTCTCGTGAAGAAGCCGCCCATGGTATCGGCCGCATCGCTCCCTTGCTGTGTCAGGGGCGTGCCATCTTGCACTCCGTGCCCTGGGCCAGCTCGTTGCCGGTATAGGCCGCGTCGGTGCGGAAGCCGTAGTTCGTGCCTTCCCAGCCCACTTTCACCACTTTGCCGTCCACCGGGGCGATGGTGTTGACTACCTGGGGCAGCAGCAGCTGGTGGTCCTCGCCGCGCATGCGCACGGGGCCGACCACGGAGTCGATCGTCAGGTTTTCCAGGGCGTGCGCGATCTTCACAGGGTCGGTGGACTGGGCTTTGTTGATCGCGGCGGCCAGGAAGCGCGGCGTCATCTCGATGCGCGGCGCCAGGAAGTCCTTGCCCGTCCTGGCCTTGTAGGCCTTGGCCAGCGCGTCCACCTTGGGTGTCTCGGCCTGGCCGGGGTGCCACTCGGCCACCCAGGTGAGCTGCCCCAGCTTGGCCTGCGATACCGCCAGCACCGTGCCGGGAATGGAGCCCGCGCTGTGATTGAAGTAGCGCAGGTTGTAGCCCGCGTCGCCCGCCGCCTTGAGCAGCAGCACCATGTCCTGGCCCCAGTTGCCGGTGATGACCGAATCGGCCTCGGTGCTCTTGACCTTGGCGAGGTAGGGTGCGAAGTCCTTTACGCGGCCGATGGGGTGCAGTGCCTCGCCCACGAACTGCACGTCGGGCCGCGCCAGGCCCACGAGTTCGCGGCCGTAGTGCGCCCACTGCTTGCCGTGCGCGTAGTCCTGGTTCAGCAGGTAGACCTTCTTGATGTCGGGCTGCTTCTTCACGTAGTTGGCGATGGCCTTCATCTTCATGGCCGTGTTGGCCTCGAACTGGAAGTGCCAGAAGCTGCAGGCCTTGCCGGTCAGCTCGGGGTCGATGGAGGAGTGGTTGAGCACCAGGATCTCCTTGCCCGGGTTGCGCTGGTTGTAACGCGCGGCGGCCTGGACCAGCGCCGTGACCACCGAGGAGCCTGAGCCGCCCGTGACGATGGCGCGCGCGCCCTGGTCGATGGCGGCCTGCAGCGCGCTCTGGCTCTCCTGCGCAGAGAGCTTGCTGTCGAACTGCAGCAGCTGCAGCCTGGTGCCCTTGAGCACGCCGCCCTTGGCGTTGATGTCCTCCACCGCGTACTGCGTGTGCGTGAGCATCAGTTCGCCCACGTTGGCGAACGGGCCCGAAAGCGGGTCTATGTAGGCGATCTTGAAGGCGTCCTGGGCCGATGCGGCGCCCGCGCAGAGCAGGGCCGCGGCGGCGAGCGGGGTGAACAAGGCTTTCATGGGTTTGTCTCCGTGGGTGGTTTGTGGGGAGTGGCCGCTAGCGCGGGCCGTCGGCGTGCCGTACGCAGGCCCAGCACACGCCAGGCCAGTTGCGAGAGTTCGCGCACCACCTCGGCCGGCGACAGGCGCCCGTCGGGCCGGTACCAGTGGTAGAGAAAGCCCGGCAGGCTGCAGGCGGCCTGCGCGGTGAGGCGCGTTTCCTTGAAATCGAGCATGCCGTCCGCGCGGGCTTCTTCCATCAGCGCGCAGAGGCGCTCGTAGAAATGATTCGCGAGTTTCTTCTGCATGGCCAGGTATTCAGGCCGGAACACCTGCGGCTCGCGGTACGGGAAAAAGGCTGCCGGGTGGTGCTCAATGGTCGCGCGGATCAGCCGCTCCATGCCCTCGGCGACCTTGGTGTGTGCGGGGCGGCGGTCGTCCTCGGGGAAGTCCATCGCCGTGAAGCATGCCACGGAGGGGCGCCAGCACAGCGTCTCGAAGATTTCCTGCTTGTTGTGGAAGTAGTAGTAGACGTAGGGCTTGGTCACGCCGAGCTGCTGCACGATCTGCTCCATCGTCGTATTGGCGTAGCCCTGCCGGTCGAACAGCGCCTCGGCCGCCTGAAGGATGCGCTCGCGCTTCTCGTCCGTGCTGGGCGTGCTGGCCTTCTGGCGGCCGCGCGCCTTCACGGGGGGCGTGCCCAGCGCGGTGGTCTGTGTGCTTGGTGTCGCTTTGGTTATACCCATGGGTAGCATTGTTCTACCAAGCGGTATATATTGGCAAGACGCTGGCCGGTGCCTGGCCCTATGGCAAACCCTGATGCGGCACCGAGAACTGGCGGTTATTGACACACTGGAGACACTCATGGCCCCATCCGCCGCCCAGCTGCCCCTGCACGAACACCTGCGCCGCCACGCGCGCGCCATCCCCGACCGCACCGCCTACCTCTGGTACGGCCACGCCATCACCTGGTCCGAGCTGGACGCCGCCAGCGATGCCTTCGCGGCGCGCCTGCAGGCCCTGGGCGTGCAGAAGGGCGAGCCCGTGGCGCTGTTCATGAACAACTGCCCGCAGTACCTCATGGCGCACTACGGCATCCAGAAGATCGGCGCCATCGTCTGTCCCTGCGGGCCCCTGAACAAGGAGCACGAGCTGCAGTACCAGCTCGACGACCTGAAGGCGCGCGTGATCGTCGCCGCCGACGTGCTGCTGCCCGTGGTGGAGCAGGTGCGCGCGCAGACGGTGCTGGAGCATGTGTTCGTGGTGCGCTACGCCGAACTGCTGCCCGAGGGCGAGCCCAGCATCACCGTGCCGGCCGAACTGCAGGCCATGCGCGCCAGCGCGGCGCCGACGCCTGCGGGCTGCGAGGACTTCCTCGCCACCGTGCGCGAGGGCGGCCAGCCCGCGCCCGTGGATCTGTCCATGGACGACGTGGCGCTCATGACCTACACCTCGGGCACCACCGGGCTGCCCAAGGGCGCGATGCTGAGCTACGAGAACGCGCGCTTCAAGACGGCGGCCTCGGCCGACTGCAACGGCATGTCGGCCGACGAGGTGCTGTTAGCCGTGGCGCCTCTGTACCACATCGCCGGCATGGTGATGGGCGTGAACCTGCCGGTCTACACCGGCGCCACCTGCGTGCTGCTCTACCGCTTCGACCCCCTGGGCGTAGCCCAGGCGCTGGAGCGCCACCGCATCACCTGGTGGTACAGCATCGCGCCGATGAACGGCGCCCTCATGCAGGTGCCCGGCGCGCGCGAGATGGATTGGAGCGCGCTGCGCCGCAACCCGGTGACGAGTTTCGGCATCATCTTCACTGAGCAGTTGGCGCAGCAGTGGCGCCAGTTCGCGACCAACTGCGTCTCGCACGAGGCGGCCTACGGCCTGAGTGAGACGCACACGGTGGACACCGCCATGCCCGTGGACGCCATCCGCTGGGGCACGCAGGGCAAGCCCGTGCCGGGCAACCAGATCCGCATCGTTAACCCCGACACCGGCGCGCCCCTGTCGGCGGGCACGGTGGGCGAGATCACCATCCAGGGCCCCGGCAACTTCAAGGGCTACTGGAACAAGCCCGAGGCCACGGCCAAGACGCTGAAGAACGGCTGGGTGTTCACGGGCGACATGGGCAAGATCGACGAGGACGGCTATCTCACCTTCATTGGCCGCTTCAAGGAAATGATCAAGGTCTCGGGCTGCAGCGTGTTCCCCGAGGAGGTCGAGACCATCCTCATCAAGCACCCCGCCGTGGCCCAGGCCGCCGTGATCGGCGTGCCCGACGCCGAGAAGGGCGAGGCGGTGCGCGCCTTCATTGTCAAGAAGCCGGGGCAGGAGGTGGAAGCCACCGCGCTCGTGGCCTGGGCGCGCGAGAACATGGCGCCCTACAAGGCGCCGCGCGAGGTGCGCTTCATTGATGCGCTGCCCGCCACGGGTGCGGGCAAGGTGCTGCGCCGCCTGCTGAAGGACGAGTGACGCCCCCCCTGTGGCGCTGCGCGCCTTCCCCCCGCTCTCGCAGCGCTGCGCGCTGCGGGCAGGGGGACGCAGCCAGCGCGGCGGGGCGGCCCTTGCGCGGCTGCCCTGGCCTGGGCAGCTAGATCATTGAGATATCACCGAAATCGGTCTCCAGAGCTTATGCATCAAGCGCTGGCAGCTAGCAGAACAGAAGCACAACCATGAACTCGCCGTTTTTCCTCAAAGTCCTGATCGCCAACCGCGGAGAGGTTGCTCTGCGCATCGTGCGCGCGCTGCACGACCTGGGCATTGCCAGCGTCGCGGTGTATGCCGACGACGACGCCAGTCCGCATGTCGGGGCGGCCACCCAGGCCGTGGCGCTGGGGGCCACGGGTCCGGCGGCCTACCTCGACGGCGCGCGCCTGCTGGCGATCGCTCGCGAGCACGGCTGCGACGCCGTGCACCCCGGCTACGGCTTCCTGAGCGAGCGCGCCGACTTCGCGCGCGCATGTGCCGATGCCGGGCTGCGCTTCATCGGCCCCACGCCCGGTCAGTTGGACCTGTTCGGCGACAAGGCCCAGGCGCGCAGCCTGGCCATGCGCTGCGGCGTACCGCTCATGCCGGGCACGCAGCACGAGGTCACGCTCGAAGAGGCCCAGGCCTTCTGGCGCGCGCAGCAGGGGGATGGGCAGAACGTGGGCATCGTCATCAAGGCCATCGGAGGCGGCGGCGGGCGCGGCATGCGCGCCGTGCAGTCGCTGGACGAGCTGTCCGCGGCCTACGCCCGCTGCCGCAGCGAGGCGCAGGCCGCCTTCGGGGTGGATGGGGTGTACGTCGAGCGACTGATGAACAACGCGCGCCATATCGAGGTGCAGGTGCTGGGTGACGGGCGCGAGGCGATGGCGCTGGGCGAGCGCGAATGCACGCTGCAGCGGCGCTTTCAGAAGGTGGTGGAAATCGCGCCCAGCCCCTCGTTGCCCGGGCCACTGCGCGAGCGCATCATCGGCGCCGCCCTGGCCATGGCGCGCGAGGTGCAGTACGAGGGCCTGGGCACCTTCGAGTTTCTGGTGGATCTGGCCTCCAGCGACCTGCCCTATGTGTTCATCGAGGCCAACCCGCGCCTGCAGGTGGAGCACACCATCACCGAAGCCGTCACCGGCGTGGACCTGGTGCAGACCCAGCTGGCCCTGGCAGCAGGGCAGACCCTGCGCGACCTGGGGCTGAACCCCGACCAGCCCCAGGCGCCCGAAGGCTATGCCGTGCAGTGGCGCATCAACGCCGAAACGCTGGACGCCAGCGGCGGCGCCGTGCCGGGCAGTGGCACGCTCGCCCGGTTCGATCTGCCCGCGGGCCCCGGCATTCGCGTGGACACCCATGGCGTGGCGGGCGCCGCCCCATCACCGCACTACGACACCTTGCTCGTCAAGCTCATCGTGCACACACGCGGCCCCCGCTTTGCCGATGCGCTGCGCCGCTCGCAGCGGGCGCTGCAGGAGTGCCGCATCACCGGCGTGGCCACCAACCTGGGCTTGCTGCAGGCGCTGGCCGGGCGGCCCGAGATGGCCAGCCAGCAGGTGCACACGCGCTGGCTGGAGTCGGTGCTGCCGGACTTGCTGAGTGCTATCGAAAAAATAGCTGATGACGCTTTCCCACAAAACACTGGAGGCCAAAAAGACCTTGAATCCTCTGCCCCGGCACCCGAAGGCGCTGTGCTGGCACCCATGCCCGCGCGCCTGGTGCAGCTGAGCGTGGCCGAGAGCGATGCCGTCGCTGCAGGCGCCGAGCTGGCCGTGCTCGAAGCCATGAAGATGGAGCATGTGCTGCTGGCCCCGCACGCGGGCCGGGTGCGCCGGCTGCTGGCCGCGCCGGGCGCCTACCTGGCGCAGGGCGAGCCCCTGCTGGTGCTCGATGCCGCCGAGGTGGCGGCGGAGGCGTTGGCGGACGATGCCGCAGTGCACGACCCCGACCACATCCGCCCCGACCTGCAGCGCGTGCGGGACCGCCATGCCTTCACCCTGGATGCCGCGCGCCCCGCTTCAATAGCCAAACGTCACGCGCAGGGCGGCCGCACGGCGCGCGAGAACATTGCCGACCTGTGCGATGAGGGCAGCTTCATCGAATACGGCGCGCTGGCAATTGCCGCCCAGACCCGCCGCCGCAGCCTGGAAGACCTGATCGCCAACACGCCCGCCGATGGCATGGTGACGGGCATCGGATCGGTCAACGGCGCGCAGTGCGGCGAGGAAGCGGCGCGCACCGTGGTCATGTCGTACGACGCCACGGTGCTCGCGGGCACGCAAGGCATGCGCAACCACGCCAAGACCGACCGCATGCTGGACATTGCGATGGCGCAAAAACTGCCCCTCGTGCTGTTTGCCGAGGGCGGCGGCGGCCGGCCTGGCGACACCGATTTGGCGGTGCTGGCGGGTCTGCACATCCACACCTTTGCCCGCCATGCCGCCTTGTCGGGCCAGGTGCCGGTGGTGGGCATTGCGGCCGGGCGCTGCTTTGCGGGCAATGCGGCGCTGCTCGGTTGCAGCGATGTGATCATCGCCACGCGCGGAAGCAACATCGGCATGGGCGGCCCGGCCATGATCGAAGGCGGCGGACTGGGCGTGTTCAAGCCCGAGCAGATTGGACCGAGCCGCGTGCAGCATGCCAATGGCGTGATCGACGTGCTGGTCGAGGACGAACGGGAGGCTGTGCAGGCCGCGCGCCACTACCTGTCGTTCTTCCAGGGCCGCACCTCGCAATGGACGGCCCCCGATCAGCGCGCCCTGCGCAGCGTGGTGCCCGAAAACCGCCTGCGCGTGTACGACACCCGCGCCGCCATGGCCGGGCTGGTGGATGAAGGCAGTCTGCTCATGCTGCGCACCGGCTTTGGTGCCGGCATCCACACGGCCCTGGCACGCATCGAAGGCCGACCCGTGGGATTGATCGCCAACAACCCGCTGCACCTGGGCGGCGCCATCGACGCGCCCGCCGCCGACAAGGCCGCGCGCTTCATGCAGCTGTGCAACGCGCACGGCCTGCCGCTCGTGAGCCTGGTGGACACGCCCGGCTTCATGGTCGGCCCCGAGGTCGAGCAGACGGCCCAGGTGCGCCATGTGAGCCGCCTGTTCGTCACCGCCGCGCACCTGCGCGTGCCGTTCTTCAGCGTGGTGCTGCGCAAGGGCTACGGCCTGGGCGCCATGGGCATGGCGGCCGGGGGCTTCCATGCGCCGGTGTTCACCATCGCCTGGCCCACGGGCGAGTTCGGCGCCATGGGGCTGGAGGGGGCGGTGCGCCTGGGCTTCCGCAAGGAGCTCGAAGCCCTGCCCGAGGGCCCCGAGCGCGACACGCTGTTCCAGAAGCTCGTGGCCAAGCAGTATGCCAACGGCGAGGCCATGCACATGGCCGCCACGCTGGAGATCGACGCCGTCATCGATCCGGCGGAAACACGCGCCTGGCTGGCGCGCGGCCTCGCCTCGGCGCGCGTGGGCGCGCTCGGCCCGCGCTTCGTCGACACCTGGTGAGAAGGCCCGCCCGCCCGTGGGGCGGTGCCCTTCAGGGCCGGTGGCCCGTGCTAAGCTGAAACGCTTTGATGCCGCACCGGGCCATCCACCGGGCGCGGCCTTTCGCTTCTCTACGAACGGAGTACCTCCCATGCCCGGCCTTCTGCCCGACANNTTTCGGTGGTCTACACCGACCGCGCCCTCAACCACATGTCCAAGCGCTTCACCGGCGTCATGCAGGACATCCTGGCCACGCTCAAGGAGGTCTACCACGCCCACACCGCCGTGCTGGTGCCCGGCAGCGGCACCTTCGGCATGGAGGCCGTGGCGCGCCAGTTCGCCAACAAGCAAAAAGTGCTGATCGTGCGCAACGGCTGGTTCAGCTTCCGCTGGAGCCAGATTTTTGACGCCGACACCGGCCTGGGCGGCGGCGCTGTGGTCTGCAAGGCACGCAAGCAGGGCGAAGGCCCGCAGGCCCCCTGGGCACCGTGCCCGGCCGAAGAGGTGGCGGCCGCCATCCGCGCCGAGCGGCCCAAGGTGGTGTTCGCGCCGCATGTGGAGACGGCCAGCGGCATCATCCTGAGCGACGACTACATCCGTACCGTGAGCGCTGCCGCGCACGAGGTGGGCGCGCTGTTCGTGCTCGACTGCATTGCGTCGGGCGCCATGTGGGTGGACATGCAGGCCACCGGCGTGGACGTGCTGATCTCCGCGCCGCAAAAGGGCTGGAGCGGCTCGCCCTGCTGCGCCATGGTGATGCTGAGCGAGCGTGCGCGCTTGGGCCTAGACGGCACGACGAGCAGCAGCTTCGCCTGCGACCTGAAGAAGTGGATGCAGATCGCCGAAGGCTACGAAAAAGGCCAGCACGCTTACCACACCACCATGCCCACCGACGCGCTGGTGCGCCTGCGCGATGTGATGCAGGAGACGCGGGAATACGGCTTTGCCAAGGTGCGCCAGGAGCAGATCGAACTGGGCGCCCAGGTGCGCGCGCTGCTCGAATCGCGCGGCTTCCCCAGCGTGGCGGCCGAAGGCTGGAAGGCGCCCGGCGTGGTGGTGAGCTACACCACAGACCCTGGTATCCAGAACGCCAGCAAGTTCGCCGCCGTGGGCCTGCAGACGGCCTCGGGCGTGCCGCTGCAGTGCGACGAGGGGCCGGACTTCAAGAGCTTCCGCATCGGCCTGTTCGGCCTGGAGAAGTGGCACAACGTGGAGCGCACGGTGGGCCACTTGCGCACCGCGCTCGACCGTATCGCCTGACCACCCCCGGCCCATGGCCTTGCGCTCGCGCCAGTTCTCCACCCCCTTGGGCCCGATGCTGGCCGTGGCCTCGCCCCAGGGCTTGTGCCTCCTTGAATTCGTGGGCCAGGGCGGCGTGGAGCGCGAGCTGGCCCAGGTCGAGGCTGCGCGCGGCGGCCCGGTGCAGCCGGGCGATAGCGCGGTGCTGGCGCAGACGGCCCACGAACTGGCCGAATATTTCGCCGGGCAACGCCAGCGCTTTGGCGTGCCGCTGGACCTGGTGGGCACCCCTTTCCAGCGCAGCGCCTGGCAGGCCCTGCTCGCCATCCCCTATGGGCAGACGCGCAGCTACGCCGAGCAGGCCCGCGCCATCGCCCGCCCCAGCGCCACGCGCGCCGTGGCGGCGGCCAACGGGCAGAACAAGGTCTCCATCATCGTTCCCTGCCACCGCGTGATCGGCAGCGACGGCAGCCTCACCGGCTTTGGCGGTGGCCTGCCGCGCAAGCGGGCGCTGCTGGCGCTGGAGGGCGCTGCGGCCCAGCGCGATTGGGTGGTCGAGAGTTTTGAATGAAATTTGACTAAAACGCCCTATTTGCAAGCGCCAATAGCTATTAAAATAATAGCTTTTTGTGCTTGCTGTGCCTTAGCTTCCCCGTATCTGGCTCAACGACCTTGTGGGCGTGATCGCCTCCGGGTCGATCAGGCAGTGCAGCAGCACCGGCAAGCGCGTGGCCTGGGCCTGTGCGCGCAGGCGGGCCAGGGCGGGGGCGAATTCCTCCGTGCGTTCCACGCGCGCGCCGTGGCCGCCGAAGGCCAGGGCGTAGGCGGCGAAGTCCGGGTTCTGCAAGGCCGTGCCGCTGATGCGGCGCGGGTACTCGCGCTCCTGGTGCATGCGGATGGTGCCGTACATGCCGTTGTCCAGCAGCACCACGATGATCGGCAGGCTGTACTGCACAGCGGTGGCGAATTCCTGGCCGTGCATGAGGAAGTCGCCATCGCCCGCAAACACCACCACCGTGCGCTCGGGCCACAGGCGCTGCGCGCCCACGCCGGCGGGCAGGCCGTAGCCCATGCTGCCGCTGGTGGGCGCGAGCTGCGTGCCGAACTGGCGGAACGGCCAGAAGCGGTGCACCCAGGTAGCGAAGTTGCCCGCGCCGTTGCAGAACACCGTGTCTTGCGGCAGGGCCGCGCGCAGGTGCTGCATCACCGCGCCCATTTGCAGGTCGCCGGGGATGCGGATGGGGGCCGGGTCGCTCCAGGCCAGGTAGGCGGCATGTGCTGCCTGCACGGCCTGCTGGCGCTCCGGGCTGGGCGCCTGCGCGGCCTGCGTGGGCAGCGCGGCGCAGAAGGCCGTGGGCGTGGCGTTGACGGGCAGCTGCGCCTGGTACACGCGGCCGAGTTCATCGGGGTCGGGGTGCACGTGCACCAGCGGGATTTGCGGCGTGGGGATGTCGAGCAGCGTGTAGCCCTGCGAGGGCACTTCGGACAGGCGCCCGCCCACGAGCAGCAACAGATCCGCCGCGCGGATGCGTGCGAGCAGCGCGGGGTTCACGCCCAGGCCCAGGTCGCCCGCGTAGCAGGGGTGCTGGTGGTCGAACAGCATCTGCCGGCGGAACGAGCAGGCCACGGGCAGGGCGTGGGCGGCGGCGAAGTCCTGGAAGCGCGCCACGGCCTGGGCATCCCAGCGGCTGCCGCCGACGATGGCCACCGGGTTGCGCGCCTGGCGCAGACGTTCGAGCAGTTGAGCCATCTGCGCCGGGCTGGGCGCGCTCTCGATGGGCTGGAGCGCTCGCGCGTCGGANNTCGGCGCGCTCGGTCAGCATGTCCTCGGGCAGGGCCACCACCACCGGGCCGGGGCGCCCGCTGCAGGCCACGCTGAAGGCGCGCGCCACGATTTCGGGCAGGCGGCGCGCGTCATCCACTTCGGTGGCCCACTTGGCCAGCGGGCCGAAGGCGGCGCGGTAGTCCACCTCCTGGAAGGCCTCGCGCCCGCGCGCGCCGCGCTCGATCTGGCCGACGAACAGCACCATGGGCGTGGAGTCCTGCATGGCAATGTGTACGCCCGCCGCCGCATTGGTGGCGCCGGGGCCGCGCGTGACGAAGCACACGCCAGGGTGCCCGGTGAGCTTGCCGTGGGCCTCGGCCATCATGGCCGCGCCGCCCTCCTGGCGGCAGACGGTGAGGGCTATGGGCGCGTCGTGCAGCGCGTCGAGCACGGCCAGGTAGCTCTCGCCGGGCACGCAGAAGATGTGCTGCACGCCGT
>DMZZ01000249.1:0-15424 GCA_003484805.1 Comamonadaceae bacterium
GGGGGAAGGCGCTGGAGGCGACTCAGGGGGTGTTTCATCTCAAGACAGGCGGATGACGCCCGGCAGCTCGCTGGCGTAGATGGCGTTGCGCAGCGCTGCAATGGCCTCATAGCGCGTGAAGCTGCGGCGCCAGGCCAGCACCACGCGGCGCATGGGCGGCGCGCTGCCATCGGTTTCCTGGATGGGCAGGTAGCGGATGTGCGGCTGGTCCGTCTTGCGCCGGCGCGCCGATACCGTGAGCGCCTCGCGTGGCACGGCCAGGCGCGGCACCAGGGTCACCCCCATGCCTGCGGCCACCATGTGCTTGATGGTCTCCAGCGAAGAACCCTCGAAAGTCTTGCGAATGCCCTCGGCGTTGCTGGCAAAGCGCGCGAACTCGGGGCAAACCTCCAGCACATGGTCGCGAAAGCAGTGGCCCGCCCCCAGCAGCAGCATGTTCTCGCTTTTGAGTTCTGCGGCCGACACCGACTTCTGCGATGCCAGCGGATGGTGACTGGGCAGGGCCGCCATGAAAGGCTCGTCGTACAGCGGGGCCATCGCCAGCCCGGTGTCGGGAAAGGGCTCGGCCAGGATGGCGCAGTCGATCTCTCCCGTGCGCAGCATCTCCAGCAGCTTGACGGTGAAGTTCTCCTGCAGCATCAGCGGCATCTGCGGCGTGTAACGGATGGCGTTGCGCACCAGGTCGGGCAACAAATACGGCCCGATGGTGTAGATCACGCCCAGCGTCAGGGCACCGGCCAGCGGGTCCTTGCCGCGCTTGGCGATTTCCTTGATGGCGGCGGCCTGCTCCAGCACGCTTTGCGCCTGGCGCACGATCTCTTCGCCCAGTGGCGTGACGCTGACCTCGCTCGCGCTGCGTTCGAACAGCTTGACGTCGAGCTCCTCCTCCAGCTTTTTGACGGCGACCGAGAGCGTGGGTTGCGACACATAGCAGGCATCGGCCGCGCGGCCAAAATGCTTTTCGCGCGCCACGGCCACGATGTATTTGAGTTCGGTGAGGGTCATGAGAATGCCAGTGTAAGCACCCGGACGCACGGCCGCTGTTTCGCCCCCCGGAACACGTGGGCTACTTCTGCTCCGGGTCCGGGCTGCAGAGGAAGCATCCAGCGCCATTCGATTATTATGCTGCGCATGTTGATGCATGCACTCAGGTCACTGCACCTGCGCCTGTGGGGGGTCGTTGGCGTGGCCTGCCTTCCGTTATTTCTGATCACCTTCCTGGACTACCGGGAACGGCGCCAGGAAGCCATCAAGGCTCTCCAAAACGAAATCACTCAAAAGATGACCGCTGGCCGACAGGCGGAAGAAGCTGCGCTGCGCTCCATGCGACAAACCTTTCAGATCATGGCACGGGCCGACTACCTGCTGTCGCCGGGCCCGGCCGACTGCTCCGGCCTGGCCCTGCGCTTGGTGCAGTCGATGGAGAACTTCGCCAACCTCGGCGCCGTTCAACCCGACGGCCAGGTGTTTTGCAGCGCCATTCCCACCCGCATGGGAACATCGATGGCTGACCGCTTGTGGTTCCAGGATGCGCTGGCCCATGACGGCATCACCGAAGGCGTGATCGTCATCGACCGGATTTCTCTCAAATACAGCATGGTTTTTGGCTACCCCGTGCGCGACGAGCGGGGGCGCCTGCAGGCCGTGCTGTTCGCCACGATTCAATTGTCCTGGTTTGACACATTGATCGCAAAGCTCCATCTGCCCGAAGGCTGGAACGCCTTTTTGCTGAGTGACACCGGAACCGTGCTCTCCTACCACCCTGCTGCCGACCAACCACCCCAGGCAGAACAGATACCCGCGAGAACCGCGTCTTTTCTGCAGGCACACAAGGAAGGGCGCCACCTGACCGAGCTTGACGGCCTGGACGGCAATCTGCGCATGTACGGCATTGAAACCACGAACTTTTCGCGCACGCCGCTGCTGCTGGTCATTGGCGCTCCGCTGGAGCGCAGCGTGGCCCACATCGACCAGGGCTTCTGGTGGCGCATTGTGCTGCTTTCGGGCATTGCCCTGGCGTCGATTCTCACGGCCCGCTACTCCATCTACAGCCTGATCGAGGCCTGGCTCCACCAGATCATGGCTGCCATCGACAACATCGCTGCGGGGCAGCTTCGGACGCGCATAGGGCGCTTCTCGCGCGTGCGCGAGCTCCATGCGTTGGAACTTGGCATCAACCACATGGCCAGTGAACTGCAAATGCGCGATGTGAACCTGCGCCGCCTGTCCACCGCCGTGGAGCAGAGCCCCGAGGCCATTGTCATCACCGACACTGCGGCCTGCATCGAGTACGTGAACGACGCCTTCGTGCGGTCTTCGGGCTACACGCGCGAGGAGGTGCTGGGGCAGAACGCGCGCATTCTGAGCCGTGGCCTTACCCCGCCTGCCACCTACACCGCGATGTGGACTGCCCTCACATCCCGGCAACCGTGGTGCGGCGAACTCATCAACACCCGCAAGGACGGCAGCACCTACGTGGAACTGGCGACCATCGCCCCCATCTTCGCCGAAGACGGCGTGGTCACCCACTATGTCTCCACCAAACAGGACATCACGCAGCGCAAGCAGTCGGAGGCACTGATCCACCAGCTCGCCTACTACGACACCCTGACCGGCCTGCCCAACCGCGCCCTGTTGCGCGAGCGGCTGCAGCAGGCAGTCGATGCCAGCACGCGCAGCACCGCCCAGGGCCTGTTGCTGCTGATCGACATTGACCGCTTCAAGCAGATCAACGATGCGCGCTGCCACGACACGGGCGACTGGCTGCTGCGCGAGATGGCGCGGCGCATCCGGGGCTGCACGGGGGCGCTTGACACCGTGGCGCGCCTGGGCAGCAACACCTTCGGCATCATCGTGCCCGATATCGGTGGGTCGTCCGACCGGGCCCACACCATCGCCCAGACGGTGCATGACACCCTCTCAGAACCCTACAACCTCGGGGACGCCAAACGGCTGCACGCCACCACCAGCATGGGCGTGGCCTTCTTCTGCGCCGGCACGCCCACACCCGACAACCTGCTCAAACAGGCCGAGGTGGCGCTCTACCGCGCCAAGGATGAAGGCGGCAACGCCTTGTTGTTCTTTGATGCGCCCATGCAGGCGGCCGTCGATGCCCGCGCGGCTCTGGAGATGGCNNACGCAGTCGAGGTGCAGGCGTTCCGGCTTTTTTACCAGGTGCAGGAGGACCAGCGCGGTGCGGTGGTCGGCGCCGAGGCGCTGATCCGCTGGATCGGCGCCGACGGCAAGGTGGTGTCTCCGGCCGATTTCATTCCACTGGCCGAAGAAACCGGCCTGATCGTGCCCATGGGCCAGTGGGTGCTCGACACCGCCTGTCGGCAGCTGGCCCGGTGGCAGGCCCGGCCCGAAGCCCGCCACCTGAGCCTGGCCATCAACGTGAGTGCGCGGCAGTTCCACCAGGCCGACTTTGTGGCCCAGTTGCGCGCCGCGCTGGAACGCCACCAGATCGACCCCGGGTGCCTGAAGCTGGAGCTGACCGAGAGCGTGATCCTGGGCGATATCGACACCACCATCGAACGCATGCACCAGTTGCGCGCGCTGGGCATCCGCTTCGCGCTGGACGACTTCGGTACCGGCTACTCCTCGCTGTCCTACCTCAAGCGCCTGCCCCTGGACCAGCTCAAGATCGACCAGGCCTTCATCCGCGACATGCTGACCGACAACACCAGCAACGCCATCGTGCGCGCTATTCTCGTGATGAGCGAAGCGCTGGGGCTGGAAGTGGTGGCCGAAGGCGTCGAGACGGTGGCCCACCGCGCCTTCCTCATCGAGCACGGCTGCCAATACTGCCAGGGCTACCTGCTGGGCCGCCCGGTACCCATCGACGAATGGGAGGCTGCCCACCTTGCCGTCACCGGCGCGCCTTAGGCTTTAAGGTAGTCGGCGCGGCCGCCGAGCCAGCGCGCCACATGGCGGTCGGCCCATTCGGGGTAGCGGTCGAGCATCAGCGGTGCCGTGGCGCGCGCCCATTCGAGCAGGTGGGTGTCGGTGGCCAGATCGGCAAAGCGCAGCAGCGCATCGCCCGACTGGCGCGCGCCGAGGAATTCCCCCGGCCCGCGGATCTCCAGGTCGCGCCGCGCGATCTCGAAACCGTCATGGGTCTCCACCATGGCGCGCAGGCGTTCCTTGGCGGTCTCGCCCACCCGGCCACTGTCGTTGGTGGAATACAGCAACACGCAGGCCGACGCCGCCGCGCCACGCCCCACGCGGCCGCGCAGCTGGTGGAGCTGCGAGAGGCCGAAACGCTCGGCATGCTCGATGACCATGAGCGAGGCATTGGGCACATCCACCCCCACCTCGATCACCGTGGTGCTGACCAGCACGCCCATCTGCCCGCTGGAGAAAAGCGCCATCACGGCCTTCTTCTCGGCGGCGGGCATGCGCGAATGCAGCAGGCCCACCACCACGCCGGGCAGGGCCTCGCTCAAATCCTGGTGCGTGGCCGTGGCGTTGGACAAGTCCAGTGCCTCGCTCTCCTCGATCAGCGGGCACACCCAGTACACCTGCCGCCCGGCTGCCACCTGGGCGCCGATGCGCTCGATCACCTCGTCCTTGCGGCTGTCGGCAATCAGCTTGGTGACGATGGGCGTGCGCCCCGGCGGCAGCTCGTCGATCACCGAGACATCGAGGTCGGCGTAGTAGCTCATGGCCAGCGTGCGGGGGATGGGCGTGGCGCTCATCATCAGCATGTGCGGCTCCATGCCGTGCGCCTCCAGTTTGCGGCGCAGTTCCAGGCGCTGCGCCACGCCAAAGCGGTGCTGCTCGTCGATGATGGCCAGCGCCAGGTTTTTGAAGCGCACCTGCTCCTGGATGACGGCGTGCGTGCCGACCACCAGCGCTGCCTCGCCGCTTTCCACCAGTGCCAGCATGGCGGCGCGCTCCTTCTTCTTCTGCCCACCCACCAACCAGGCCACGCGCCGGCCGCTGGCGGCCAGCAGGGGTTCGAGCCAGCCGATCATCTTGGCGAAATGCTGTTCGGCCAGGATTTCGGTGGGCGCCATCAGTGCGCACTGCCAGCCGGCATCCATGGCCCGGCAGGCCGCCAGCGCCGCCACCACGGTTTTGCCCGAGCCCACGTCGCCCTGCAACAGGCGGTGCATGGGCACGGAGCGTGCCAGATCGGCGGCAATTTCGTCGCCCACGCGGCGCTGGGCCGCCGTAAGGCCAAAGGGCAGCACGGCCAGGAGCTGCTCATGCAATGGCCAGGCCCCGTCGGCGGCCTGGGGCGAGCGCAGCACGGGGGCACGCAACTGGTCGCGCGCGCGGCGCGACTGCTGCTGCGAGAGCTGCTGCGCCAGCAGTTCCTCGGCCTTGAGGCGCTGCCAGGCCGGGTGGCTGTGGTCCTCCAGCGTGGCCAGCGCCACGTCAGGTGCGGGGTGGTGCAAAAAAGTGAGCGCCTCGCGCAGACTGCAAGGGCGTTGCAGGCCATTTTTACCCATAAAACGCCCCACGGGCGGCTCCAGGCCCGGCGGCAGCGTTTCCGACAGGTCAGCGCGCTGCAGGGCGGTCACCACGGCCCGGCGCAGGTAGGGCTGGGGCAGACCGGCCGTGGTGGGGTAGACAGGGGTGAGCGCCGCGGGCAGCTCGCCGCCCGCCACGCGAAACTGCGGGTGCAGCATCTGCCGCCCCCAGAAGCCGCCCTTGACCTCGCCCCGGATGCGCAGGCGTGCGCCCACGGCCAGGGTCTTCTGGTGCGAGGGGTAGAAGCTGAAGAACGTCAGCTCGCAGGTGCCCGTGCCGTCATCCACCGCCACCTTGAGCATGCGGCGCGGGCGCAGCTGCACTTCGCTGGACGTGACCGTGGCCTCGATCTGCACCGTGTCGCCGTCGCGGGCATTGCGCAGCGGCACGATGCGGGTCTCGTCCTCGTATCGCAGCGGCAGGTGCAGGGCCAGGTCGATGTCACGCACCAGACCGAGCTTGTGCAGGGCTTTCTGGGCGGCGCTGGGCGCGGGCGGGGGTTTCCGGGATTTGTCAGCCATCGTTGGTGAAAAAGGCTAACATGGTTGCCAAATGTTACGTTCTCTCAGCCACGTCACACCATGCTCAAGCGCATCGATGTGAAGCACCTTGCCCTGGGCATGTACCTGCATGAGTTCTGCGGCTCATGGATGGAGCATCCCTTCTGGCGTACCAAGTTCGTGCTCGATGACCCGCACGACCTGGAGTTGATCCGGGCCACGTCCATCCACGAGGTATGGATCGACGTCTCGCGCGGCAAGGATGTCGCCGCCGGCACCGCCTCCCTCTCGCGCGAAGAAGTGGACGCGCGCATCGACACCGATTTCAGCCGCCTCGAAAATCTGCCACCCTTGGTGGTGGAGCCTACCGCACCACCGCCCCTGCCCGCCAGCATGCAGAGCGAATTGCGCCGCGCCGCCTCGATCTGCGGCCAGGCCAAGCAGGCCGTGGTGTCGATGTTCAACGAGGCCCGCATGGGCAAGGCCGTGGATGCCGCCAGCGCCAACAACCTGGTGGAAGAAATCTCCAGCTCGGTGATGCGCAACCCGGGCGCACTGATCAGCCTGGCCCGTCTGAAAACCGCTGACGACTACACCTACATGCACTCGGTGGCCGTGTGCGCGCTGATGGTGGCGCTGGCGCGCCAGCTTGGCCTGAGCGAAGCCCACACGCGCAGCGCCGGCATGGCCGGGCTGCTGCACGACCTGGGCAAGGCGGCGATCCCGCTGGCGGTGCTCAACAAGCCCGGCAAGCTCACCGACAGTGAATTCAACGTGGTACGCAGCCACCCTGTGGAGGGCTACCACATGCTCAAGGAGGGGGGGGGCGTGGAAGCCGCCGTGCTCGACGCCTGCCTGCACCACCACGAGAAAATCGACGGCACGGGCTACCCCGACAAGCTGCCGGGCGAGAAGATCAGCCTGATCGCCAAGATGACCGCCATTTGCGACGTGTACGACGCCATCACCTCCGACCGGCCCTACAAGCGCGGCTGGGATCCGTCCGAATCCATCCGCCGCATGGCGGAGTGGACCAACGACCACTTCGACCCGCGCCTGTTCCAGGCCTTCGTCAAAAGCATCGGCATCTACCCCGTTGGCTCGCTGGTGCGGCTGACCTCGGGCCGCATCGGCGTGGTGACGGAGCAGACCTCCAAGTCGCTGGTGACGCCGCGTGTGAAGGTGTTCTTCTCCACCAAATCCGACATGCGCATTCCGCCCGAGCTGGTGGACCTGGCCGCGCCAGGCTGCCACGAGAAGATCGTGGCGCGCGAAGACCCGGAGCGTTGGCGCTTCCCGGACCTCGACGAGCTGTGGTCGGGCATGCCGGGGCAGCCCTGGTGAGGCCTGCGCCAGGGGGCAGTGCTACGCACCGGCCATCTGCCAACGGTTGCGCCCGTCTTCCTTGGCGCGGTAGAGCGCGGCGTCGGCCTCGGCCAGCAGCCGGTCGCATGCTCCCTTGCTGTCGGGCACCCGGGCCACCGCACCGACACTGACCGTGACATGCGGGGCCGCCCCCGAAGTGCTGTGCGGCAAGTCCAGCGCGGCCACGGCCTCCACCACGCGCCGGGCCACCGTGCCGGTGCCCTGGATGTCGGTGTCGGGCAGGATGACAGCCAGTTCCTCGCCGCCATAGCGGGCCACCAGGTCCGTGGCCCGGGGCAGAGCCTGCTGTACCGCCCGCGCCACCGCCTGCAGGCAGGCATCGCCCGCCGGGTGTCCATAGGTATCGTTGTAGCGCTTGAAATGGTCCACATCGATCATCAGCACGCCCAGCGGCCGCTCGTGCCGGAAAGCACTGGCGCAGGCCTGGGCCAGCCGGTCGTCGAAGCAACCCCGGTTGGCGATCTGCATCAGGCCATCGGTGCGTGAAAACACCTCCAGCCGGGCGTTGGCCTGCTGCAGCTCTGCATTGGCCAGGGCCAGTTCCTGTGTGCGCAGCTGCACGCGCTCTTCGAGGTGCAGGTTGGCCTGCGCCAGCTCGGTGTTCTGCTGCGAAAGCACCTGGTACAGCCGCCCCACCATCTGGATCATGGCCTGGGTGCCCTGGTCGTGCACCTCCATTTCCTGCTCGTACGCCTCCGGCGCCGTCATGCCCAGCTCGACGCAGGCCAGTTGGCGCGCCATCGACTGGTCGACCCCCAGAATGTGCAGGCCCAGCCACGAGGTGAGAAAGCCGACGAAACTCTGCGCTGGGTCCTTCAAGGCCGCCCGCGAGCGCCAGATGCCCACCACGTGCTCGATGAACTGCCGGTGCATCACGGTGTGCGCCTGCACATGCCGGGGGTCCAGGCCCTGGTTGTGCATCAGCAATTCTTCTTCGGCAAAGTGAAATTCGGCAAAGTTCACCATGCGCTCATACACCTCGGCCAGGCCCGCCTCATCGCCTGCATTGCTGCGCTGCAGGGCTTCGCTGAGGTCATTGAATGCATCGACCAGCGCATGGTGCTGCGCATCCACGTCGGGAAGGCCGGTAGTGAAGTATTGATTCCAGACGAAGGTTTCCATAGGCAGCGATCCGGGAGTGGTGCCTGGTGTGCGGCCCCATTGGAGCCTGCCGCACGCCACAGCGGATGCACAGCATAAGCCCCTTTGCGTACCCGCGTCTTCGCGTTTTGCCACAATCGCACCCTTCGCACTGCTTTCTTGGAACGGGCCCGTCCGGCCCTCAAGCCCCATGACCGACCTGTCCGCCAGCGCGCCGCGCGCCTTCACCCTCAGCGACTTCGACTTCGCGCTGCCCCCCGCCCTCATTGCCCAGCACCCGGCCCCCGAGCGCAGCGCCTCGCGCCTGCTCGACGGCCGCACACTGCCCCCGACCGACCGCATCTTCCGCGAGCTGCCCGCCCTGCTCCGCGCGGGCGACCTGCTGGTGTTCAACGACACCCGCGTCGTCAAGGCGCGCATTTTTGGCGAGAAGGCCAGCGGCGGCAAGCTCGAACTGCTGATCGAGCGCGTGCTCACCGGCCATGAGGTGGTGGCGCACATGAAGGTGAGCAAGAAACCCCAGAGCGGCAGCACCGTGCACATGGCCGGCGGGCGCCAGGACGGCGGCTTCGACGCCACCTTGCTGGGCCGCTGGCCGGGCGAAGACGGCCCGCTGTTCCGCTTCGCACTGCACGGCCCGGCCAGCGAGACCCCCTGGGAGCTGATGGAGCGCCACGGCCACCTGCCGCTGCCGCCCTACATCGAGCGCCAGCAGCACACCGGCAACGACCCCGACGCGGCCGAGGACAGTCAGCGCTACCAGACGGTGTTTGCCCGCGCGCCGGGCGCCGTGGCCGCGCCCACGGCGGCGCTGCACTTCGACGACGCCGTGCTGGCCGAGCTGGCGGCGCGCGGCATCGAGCGCGCCAGCGTCACGTTGCACGTCGGCGCCGGTACCTTCCAGCCCGTGAAGACCGAGAACCTGGCCGAGCACCAGATGCACAGCGAGTGGTACGAAGTGCCCCTGGCCACACTGGCCGCCCTGGAGCGCTGCCGCCAGCGCGGCGGGCGCGTGGTGGCCGTGGGCACGACCACGGTGCGCACGCTCGAATCCTGGGCGCGCTCGGGCCAGGCCAGCGGGGACACGAACATCTTCATCACGCCGGGCTTTCGCTTCCAGGTGGTGGATGTGCTGCTGACCAACTTCCACCTGCCCAAGAGCACGCTGATGATGCTGGTGAGCGCCTTCGCGGGCTACGAGCAGGTGATGGCTCTGTACCGGCACGCCATCGCGCAGCAGTACCGCTTCTTCAGCTATGGCGATGCCATGCTGCTGGAGCGCCAAAAAATGAAGTGAAAACAGGCTCTGACGCTTGACATACAAGCGCAAGAAGCTATCTATTCAATAGCGTTCTACGCCTCGTGCGCCTGCCGGAACGCCCGTGCCTGCCCGAAATGCCCACAGCCGATGAACGGCACCGGCGGGCGCAGCGCCGACAGTGGCGAGGGGTGGTTGGCCGTGAGCACCAGGTGCCCCCGGTCCGCAGGAATAACGGCGCGCTTGCTTTGCGCGTGCGCGCCCCAGAGCAGGAAAACCACCGGGCGCGGCCCCTCGGCCACATGGCGGATGACGGCGTCGGTCAGCAGCTCCCAGCCCTTGCCGACATGGCTGGCGGGCTGGCCTTCTTCCACGGTGAGCGTGGTGTTGAGCAGCAGCACGCCGCTCGTGGCCCAACGCACCAAACTGCCACCCGGCTGCGGGAAGGCCGACGGCGGCGTGCCCAGGTCGCGCTGCAGCTCCTTGAAGATGTTGCGCAGCGACGGCGGCAGCGGCACGCCAGGCGCCACCGAGAACGCCAGCCCCTCGGCCTGGCCCCGGCCATGGTACGGGTCCTGCCCCAGGATGACCACGCGCACCGCTTCGGGCGGCGTGAGTTCCAGCGCACGCAATGGGCGGGGCGGAAAAATGGTGGCCCCGGCATCGAGCCGCGCCTGCAGAAAGCCCAGCAGCTTGCGGCCCGCCGCGCTGGCGAAAAAATCCTGCACCAGCGGCTGCCAGCCCGGCGCGACGGGCCAGTCGGCCGGGTCGGCGCTCTGCAGCTGTGTTGGTATGCCCTGCGGGTCATTCATGGTCAAAATGGCCTCCGGCGCTTATCAAGCAAGCGCGAGCAGCTATTAATTTTGAGAATCAAGCAAAGAGCTTGGCCAGTTCCAGGCCGGGCTCGGGGGCGCGCATGAAGGCCTCGCCCACCAGAAAGGCATGCACACCGGCATCGCGCATGGTCTTCACGTCCGCAGGCGTCAGGATGCCCGACTCGGTGACCAGCAGGCGGTCTGCCGGCACGTCTTTGAGCATGCCCAGCGTGGTGTCGAGCGTGACCTCGAACGTGCGCAGGTTGCGGTTGTTGATGCCGACCAGCGGCGTCTTGAGCTTCAGGGCGCACTCCAGCTCGGCGCGGTCGTGCACCTCCACCAGCACGGCCATGTCCAGGCCGCGCGCGATGGCCTCGAAGTCCGCCATCTGGGCATCGTCGAGGCAGGCCGCGATCAGCAGAATGGCGTCGGCTCCCATGGCGCGGGCCTCGTACACCTGGTACGGGTCCACGAGGAAATCCTTGCGCAACACGGGCAGCTGGCAGCTCGCGCGCGCCTGCTTGAGGTAGTCCACGCTGCCCTGAAAGAACTGCTTGTCGGTCAGCACCGAGAGGCAGGCCGCGCTGACGGTGCCGTCGCCCTCGGCGTAGCTCTGCGCGATGTCGGCGGGGATAAAGTCGGCCCGGATCACGCCCTTGCTCGGGCTGGCCTTCTTGATCTCGGCGATCACGGCCGCCTGGCCCTTGGCGATCTTGGCGCGCAAGGCCCCCTCGAAGTCGCGCGTGAGCACGCGGCTCTCGGCGTCCTGGCGAATGGTGGCCAGGGGCAGACGCTTTTGGGCAGCGGCGACTTCTTCGTGTTTGACGGCGACGATTTTGTTCAGGATGTCACTCATGGGGAGGTGCCTTGTCGGCCCCGGTGGGGGGCTGCTTCAGAATTTTGACGAAAACGCGGTGCATAGCGAACCCCACCACGACGAACAGCGCCGAGATGCCTAGCGCGATCCACAGGCCGGGGTCTTGCCACATGGTCCGTTCCCCGAACTACGCAGCGAGTGCGTGCGTGCGCGTGACGAGCTGCTCCAGCTTGGCCAGCGCAGCACCCGAGTCAATGGCCGCGCGCGCCTGGGCGATGCCTTCGGCCATGGTGACGGCCACGTTGGCGGCGTAGAGCGCCACACCGGCGTTCAGGCACACGATCTCGCGCGCCGCACCCACCTCGCCCTTGAGCACACCCAGCAGCATCTCGCGCGACTGTTCTGGGGTTTCCACCTTCAGCGCACGGTTGCTGGCCATCTGCAGCCCGAAGTCTTCGGGGTGGATTTCGTACTCGGTGATCTCGCCGTTCTTCAGCTCGCCCACCAGCGTGGCCGCGCCCAGGCTCACCTCGTCCATGCCGTCGCGGCCGTACACCACCAGGGCGTGCTCGGCGCCCAGGCGCTGCAGCGCGCGCACCTGGATGCCCACGAGGTCGGGGTGAAACACGCCCATGAGGATGTTGGGCGCACCGGCCGGATTGGTGAGCGGCCCGAGGATGTTGAAAATGGTGCGCACGCCCAGTTCCTTGCGCACCGGCGCCACATTCTTCATGGCCGGGTGGTGGTTGGGCGCGAACATGAAACCAATGCCCACCTCGGCAATGCACTGGGCGATCTGCTCGGGCTGGAGATTGATGTGGATGCCCAGGGCCTCCATCACGTCGGCACTGCCGCTCTTGCTCGACACGCCACGCCCGCCGTGCTTGCTCACCTTGGCGCCTGCGGCCGCCGCCACAAACATGGAGCAGGTGGAAATATTGAAGGTGTTGGCGCCGTCGCCGCCCGTGCCCACAATGTCCACCATGTGGGCGGCATCCTGCACATGCACCTTGGTCGAAAACTCGCGCATCACCTGCGCGGCGGCGGTGATCTCGCCGATGGTTTCCTTCTTCACGCGCAGGCCGGTGATGATGGCCGCCGTCAGGACGGGCGACAGCTCGCCCTGCATGATCATGCGCATCAGGTGCAGCATTTCGTCATGAAAGATTTCGCGGTGCTCGATGGTGCGCTGCAGCGCTTCCTGGGGTGTGATGGGCATGAAAATTTCTCCGCAGGGAAAAGGATCAGGAGACCGGCCTGTCGGTCAGCGCAAGCTTGAGTCCGAAGCCGATGAACATGGCGCCCGCCACGCGGTCGAGCCAGTGCAACCCGCGCTGGATCACCGTAGCGCGCTGCGCCATCCAGGACGCGGCCAGCGCCCAACCCGCGTTCACCGGAATGGCGTTCACATTGAACAGAACACCCAGCAGCACAAAAGCCAGCGCCTTGTTGTCGGTCCCCGGTGCGATGAACTGCGGAACAAAGGCGAGGAAGAACAGAGCCACCTTGGGGTTGAGCACGTTGGTCCAGAAGCCGCCGAGGAACACGCTGCGCAGCGATGCCGCCGCGGGCGGGGCAGACTGCGCTGCCGCCATCGCAGCACCGTTGCCGCCCCCGGCGCGCGAGAACAGCATGCGCATGCCCATCCACAGCAGGTAGGCGGCGCCTACCCACTTGAGCACGGTGAACGCCGTGGCCGACGCCGCGAGCAGCGCCCCCACGCCGACAGCGGCCGCAAAGACGTGGACAAAGCAGCCGGCCGTGATGCCCAGCCCCGCCACCAGCCCGGCGCGCGCACCCGAGCGCAGCGCGTGGGTCACGATATAGAGCACATCCGGCCCCGGCGTGAGGTTGAGCAGCCAGCCTGCGGCGATGAACACCAGCAGCTGCTGCGGCTCGATGATCACGCGCGCTGCTCCAGGAAGTTGCGCAGCATGGCGTGGCCGTGCTCGGTCAGGATGCTCTCGGGGTGAAACTGCACCCCCTCAATCGGCAGCTCCTTGTGGCGCACGCCCATGATCTCGCCGTCATCCGTCCAGGCAGTGATCTCCAGCACCTCGGGGCAGCTCTCGCGCTCGATGGCCAGCGAGTGGTAGCGGTTCACCGTGAACTGCGCGGGCAGCCCGGCGAACACGCCCTTTTGCGTGGTGGTGATCACGCTGGTCTTGCCGTGCATGAGCTGCTGCGCCCGGATGATCTTGCCGCCGAACGCCGCGCCGATGGCTTGGTGCCCGAGGCACACGCCCAAAATGGGCAGCTTTCCGGCGAAGTGCTGGATGGCCGCCACCGAGATGCCGGCCTCGGCGGGCGAGCACGGGCCGGGCGAAACCACCAGGCGGTCGGGCGAACGCGCGGCAATGCCTTCGATGGTGATCTCGTCGTTGCGGAAAACCTCCACGTCAGCACCCAACTCGCCGAAGTACTGGACGATGTTGTAGGTGAAGCTGTCGTAGTTGTCGATCATCAAGAGCTTCATGGCTGGCTCCCTTCCGATGGCGTGCGCAGGCGCGCGAACTCGCGGTGTTCGAAGGCGATGTAGGCCTCCATCATGCTGCGGTAGATGGCTTCGAGCATGTCGGGCTCACCGCCCTCCTTTTGAGTGCGCGCACGCACGCGCGCCACGATGGCCTCGATACGCTCCTCGTCGCGCACCTGGGTGGCGTCCTTCTTGATGCGCGCGGCCTGCGTCATGTAGCCGCCGCGCGTCACCAGCAGGGGCACCAGCACGTCGTCGAGTGCGTCGATGTGGCGGCGCACGTCTTCCATGGTGGTGCAGTGCTGGGTGTTGTCGATCGCGCGGGTCATTCCAGTCCTTCCTCTACCAGTTCGGCGGCGCGCAGCAGGGCGCGGGCCTTGTGTTCGGTTTCCTTCCACTCCAGCTCGGGCACCGAGTCGGCCACCACACCGGCGGCGGCCTGCACGTAAAGCGTGCCGTCCTTGACGATGGCAGTGCGGATGGCAATGGCCATATCCATGTCACCGGCATAGCTCAGGTAGCCGCAGGCGCCGCCGTACAGGCCGCGCTTGGTGGGTTCCAGCTGGTCGATCAGCTCCATGGCATGCACCTTGGGCGCACCGGTGAGCGTGCCCGCCGGGAAGGTGGCCTTGAGCACGTCCATGCTGGTCATGCCGTCATGGAGGATGCCTTCGACGTTGCTCACGATGTGCATGACGTGGCTGTAGCGCTCGACGCAGAAGGCCTCGGTCACCTTCACGCTGCCGGTCTTGGCAATGCGGCCGATGTCGTTGCGCGCCAGGTCGATCAGCATGACGTGCTCGGCGCGCTCTTTCGGGTCGTTCACCAGCTCCACCTCGGCCGCCTTGTCCAGCTCAGGGGTGGCGCCGCGCGGCCGTGTACCGGCGAGGGGCCGGATGGTGACCTTCTGGCCCTCGGGCGTACTCTCCTGGCGCACCAGGATCTCGGGGCTGGCGCCCACCACATGGCTGTCGCCAAAGTGGTAGTAGTACATGTAGGGCGAGGGGTTGAGCGAGCGCAGCGCGCGGTACAGCGACAGGGGCGACTCGGTGTAGCGCTTATGAATACGCTGGCCCACCTGCACCTGCATGAAGTCGCCTGCGGCGATCAGTTCCTTGGCGCGCTCCACGGCGGCGATGTAATCGGGCTTGGCGAAGTCGCGCTGCGCCGGGTAGCCCTGCGATGCCTGCACCTGGGGCGCGCTGACCGAGTACTTGAGCTGCTCGCGCAGTTCGCGCAGGCGCTTCTTGGCGTTGCTGTAAGCCTCGGGCCGCGCCGGGTCGGCATAGACGATCAGGTAGAGCTTGCCCGAGAGGTTGTCGATGACGGCCAGCTCTTCGCATTGCAGCAGCAGGATGTCGGGCATGCCCAGGGTGTCGGGTGGGCAGGAGTTTTCCAGCTTCTTCTCGATGTGGCGCACCGCGTCGTAGCCAAAGTAGCCCGCCAGGCCGCCGCAAAAGCGCGGCAGGCCGGGGCGCAGCGCCACCTTGAAGCGCTTCTGGTAGTCCGCCACGAAGTCCAGCGGGTTGCCGCCCGCGCTATCCACCACCTAGCCGTCGGTCACGACCTCGGTGACGGCGGCGGCGCCGAAGC
>DMZZ01000263.1:0-2730 GCA_003484805.1 Comamonadaceae bacterium
GCTGGGGGAGTCGAGCATGCTTCAGGGTGCGTTATGCGCGCCCGTAGAGGCGAATGCTGCTTCCACCGTTTCACGGTGGAAGAGATCGAGATAAGGCTGGTAGCGGTATAAGCGGTTGCGCTCGTAACCCGTGACCTCCCGCAGCCAACCGCGTGCCTCTAGGTCGCGTGCGAGCTTCACGGCGGTGGGGTGGGTGCAGCCCACGATGGCTGCGATGTGGTTTGGCGACACCATAGGCTGCTGGAAAAGGCTATCCAGCAGTTTGAGGGCCTTGGGGTTCTTGAGTAGCGCGGTGCGGTGCGACTCACGCAGGGCCACTATGTCGTGCGCAGTGCGGGTGGCGGCCCGTGCCGTCTGGCTGACGCCGCGCAGGAAGAACTTGAGCCAGGGCTCCCAGTGGCCGTTTTGGCGGATAGCTGTGAGACGGTCGTAGTATTCGGCGCGATGGGCCTTGAGGAACACCGAAAGGTACAGCAGGGGGCGTGACAGGGCGCCCTCCTCGCAGAGCATGAGGGTGATCAGCAGTCGCCCTACGCGGCCATTGCCATCCAAAAAGGGATGGATCGTTTCGAATTGGGCATGTGCCAGCCCGCAGCGGACCAGCAGGGGCACAGTGGTTTTACCCTCGTGCAGGAAGTTTTCCAGAGCGCCCAGCGCGTTCATGAGTTCATGCGGTGGGGGCGGCACGAAGGAGGCGGTCGGCAGCGTGCTTCCGCTGGGGCCGATCCAATTCTGGGAGGTGCGAAATTCACCGGGCGATTTCTCGCCACCGCGCACATTGCGCATCAGTTCCCCGTGGATTTCGCGCAGCAGACGCAGGGAGAGCGGTAGCTCTGCCAACCTCTTCAAGCCATGGTTCATGGCGCGTACGTAGTTGACGACTTCTTCCACGTCTTTCGGTGAATCATGCTGAGCGGTGGCGTGTGCCTCGAAAGCGAGCACGTCTTCAAGGGTACTTTGCGTTCCTTCAATCTGCGACGAGAGCACGGCCTCGTGGCGCACGTACATGGCCACGAAAAGATCGGGATTGGGCAGCAGGGCGGCGATAGCGTCGAGGCGCGCGATGTCGCGGTCTGCTTGCGAGAGCAGCGTGCGCAACTCGCCGTCGAACTCGATATCGGGCTCGGGGGGCAGCGGTGCGGGAATGAACGCTTTGTACCCGGTCGCTTGCTGGATATAGCGGCCGGCGCGTTGTGGGTAACTGGTGGAAGTGGCCATGATTTTCATAGGTGGCCCATCATCCCATACTTGTAAAAATTATTGACTTTTTATTTTCACAAAATAGACAGCGCCGAGCCATATGAAAATTTGGCTTCGCTCCTCGTGGCAGGACTTCCTTTCGGAAGCACGGGTTAGTGAATCGCTGCCGCCACGATGATGCTGATCCCCAGGCACATCGCGGCCACCACCATGGCCAGGGCCTTGTTCTGTTTTTCAACGATTTCGCGCCACAGGTCGTACGGCGTGATCTTGTCGACGATGACAAAGCACAACCAGAAGATGAAAACGCCAATGATGGCGTAGAGGATGGACCCGAGAAAGGCCGCGGGCCGAAGCCATTCGATTCCGATCATGGTGTGTTTCTCCTTGAAATGTCATTTGTGGCTGCCGCCGGAGGAATAGCCCCCGAACGAGCCGCCCGAACTGCGGTACCCACTGCCGGACGACCCCGAGCAGTCGCTCAGGATGATGAGCGGGATGAGGATCACGACGGCGATCAGGATGATGGTGCCGCACCCTGCCCCCTTGGCGGCCACGAAGGGGCCGGGGTCGTCGCGCTGCAGCACGTCTTTTTTGTCTTCCAGCCCGAACGCCTTGACCACGGTGTCGCTGGCCAGTTTGTCGCCGCTCGACCAGGTGACTTCGCTCGGGGTCTGCTCCATGGACAGCAGGCCCTTGGCGCTGGCGAAGTCGCGGTTGCTGGTTTTTTGCCCGCGCGTGACCTGCCAGTAGAACTCGCCGAGCACGTAGGTGGTTTCGGCCTCGTAGGTGTACTTGAGGTCGTACTTGGTGCCCAGGTAGGTGGCGCTGCGGCCATTGGCCGCCATCTGTGGTGCGCCGGTGCAGGGGCGCACCATGCTCCAGCCTTCTTCCGAATCGACCAGGAAGGCAAAACCGCGCTTCTGGTTGTAGAGCAGGTACTCGCTCCAGCCAAAGTGTTCGTCGTCGCCGGGCTCCACGCCCATGCGGTGCTGNNGTGCACGCCCTGCAACTGGCCCTTGGCGCCCATCGGAATGATGGGGCGCACCGGCTCGTCCTGCTCGGCCGAGCGCAGTTCGCCACCCACGCCGCTCTCCAGGCTGATGATGCTGGCGCACGAGCCGCAAGTGAGGCTTTTGGTGGTGGCCAGCTGCACGTGCACCGGCGCACCGCAGTGCGGGCAGTTGAACTGGCGGCCTGACTCAATTTTGGCCGATTCGTCCTTCATGCCCTGGAGCTGCAGGTCGTCCAGCAGCACGGCCTTGCCGCGTTCGACGCCGGGCGGCTGGTGGCCGTAGTCGATGCTGACCACTTCGCCATCGCTGCTGCGCAACTCGACCATGTCGAACGGCTGGCCCAGCGGCGGCAGCTTGGGCAGCTCGCCCTGGGCCGAGATGAGCTGCGCCTGGCCCGTGTAGGCCACGCTGTAGGGCTTGCCGTTGATGGCGGTGGTGGCACCGACGCGAAAGCGCGCAGCTTCGGGCAGTTCGCGCCCGGGGTCGATAGGCCGGGTGAAGACGTAGGCGCCGT
>DMZZ01000045.1:0-8000 GCA_003484805.1 Comamonadaceae bacterium
CAACTGCACGGCCTGCACCGTGCCGATGGGCAACTCCAGGGTTTCTTCGCCCTCGACGGTGAAAGTCCAGTTGTCGGCAGCGCGTGCGCTCACGCTCGGAATGCTGATGCGCGTGCCCACCGCAAAGCGCTCCGGTGCCGCCGAGAGCAGGGCACCGAGCTGCAGAAAAACGCTGAGCCGGTCCTGCGTGCCCGGCGCAACCGTGGCGGGAGGCGTGTTGGCGCTGAACGTCACCCGGCTCTGGGCGAAATCGAAATGCGCGGCCTGCTCGCTGCGCGAGCGGTCGCCAAAGCGCCGGGGTTGCAGGCCCTGGGGCGCGATCTCGCCCACGCTGGTCTGCGAGCGCGAGCCGAGGAACAGCACGCTGATTTCCTGCCGTGCCTGGTATTGCTGGCCGTCGTGCTGCCACAGCAATTCGGCCCGGGCGCTGTACTGGAAGCCTTTGGCCTGGCCCGCGACGTCAAAGCCCAGGCGCACGGGTGCCGGAATGCGCACGGCGGGCGGCTGCGGGCTTCCCGTGCCCTCGGCGGTGCCGGGGGGCGTGATGGCGATGGCACTGCCCTGGGCGGCCGGGGTGTCGCTGGGTTCGGGGTTGGTGGGGGGCGGTGCCCCGGTTTCTGCCACAGTTGCCAAAGGGGGGGGCTCCGGGGCGCTGGTGTCGCCGGAGGGCGTCGCAGGCTCGGGGGGCGGCTCTGCCTCGTTGGCGGAGGCCGGGAACAGGGGGCTCGCGGCCACGGTGTGGCCCTCCTGCATGGCGGGTTTCGGGCGGGGTTTTTTGCGCGGCGCGGGCTGTGCTGGGGGGGGCGATTCTGCCTCGGCCTTGCGTGGGGAGGGTGCGGGCGGCGGCGCGGCGNNCAAAGGCCAGGGGCGCCTCGGCCGCCGGGGCCGACCCGTGCGGCAGGGCACCGCCCAGCACCAGGGCGTGCAGGGCCAGCACCAGGGCGGTGATCAGCAGCAGGGGGCGGCGGGGAATCATGCAATCGGCCAGAGAATCAGGCACGAGGGTAACCGACGGCGCGTTGCGGTCGCTTGGGGCTGCCCTAGAATCCCGCGTGCCGTGGCAGCTCCCATAGGGATGACCTGCATAACCCTCGCGTGTCTGTGGTAGTGCGGATCGGGATGGGCCGCAAGGCGTCTTTTTGCAGCCAATAGCCCCGCTATGGGCAAGAAAAGCAACGCAGCGGATCGCCCTAGGCCGCACTGCCACAGACCGCAGGGAGTTATGCAGGTCATCCCTTACCGCGTTGCCGAGCCCTTCACCCCCACAACGCACCCACGCCATGAAATTTGCCACCCTCAAGGATGGTTCCCGCGACGGCCAACTGGTGGTTGTCTCGCGCGACCTGGGCACGGCCCACTACGCTACCGGCATCGCGCACCGCCTGCAGCAGGTGCTCGACGACTGGGGCTTTCTTTCGCCCCAGTTGCAGGACTTGTACGACAGCCTCAATGCCGGCCGCGCGCGCCATGCGTTTCCCTTCGATCCCCGCCAGTGCCTGGCGCCGCTGCCGCGCTCCTATCAGTGCCTGGAGGGCCGGGCCTCTCTGCACCATGCCGAGCGGGAATGCCAGGCGCGCGGTGCCGGGTTGCCCGAGGCCCAGCGCCGCACGCCGCTGCTGCACCAGGCAGCCAGCGATGGTTGTGCGGGGCCCTGCGACGACATCGTGGCGCCCAGCGAGGCCATGGGCATCGACTTTGGCGCCGGGCTGGCCGTGGTCACGGGCGACGTGCTGCGCGGCAGCACACCGGCGCAGGCGCTTGACGGCGTGCGCCTGGTGATGCTGGCCAACACCGTGGCGCTGCGCAGCCTCGAACCCCTGGAGCGCGAGCGCGGCCAGGGCCCGCTGCAAAGCCGCCCGGCCACCGCCTTCAGCCCCGTGGCCGTGACGCTCGACGAACTGGGCGCTGCCTGGGAACCGGGCCGCGTGCTGCTCACGCTGCAGACGACCTGGAACGGCCGCAAGGTCGGCCTGTGCGATGCCGGCGAAGGCATGGACTTCCACTTCGGCCAGCTCATCGCGCAGGCCTGCCAGACGCGCCACCTGCGTGCCGGCAGCATCGTCTGCAGCGGCCCGGTGGGCCAGAAGGACGGCACCAAGGGCTACGCCAGCATCGCCGAGAAGCGCTGCCTGGAGACGCTGCAGGACGGGCAACCCGCCACCGGCTACCTGCAGGCCGGCGACACCGTGCGCATCGAGATGAAGGGCCGCGATGGGCTTAGCCTGTGCGGCGCCATCGACCAGACAGTGGCTGTCCTGGCCGAAAGTACGGAGTAGCGCCGACCGGTGCATTTTTGAGGGAAATACAGCTCCAGGCCAGGATGGTAAAGCGCCTGCAGCTACATGTTTAATAGCGTTCAGTCGGCTTCCACTTCCACCAGGCAGTCGTAGAAGGTCGGCCCGCGCCCCAGGTCGGTCAGCGCCTGGCTGGTCAGCTCGTTCACATTGCTGCCGTCCATGCCGAGCTTGCGCCACCAGATGCCCAGGCCGTTGACCACGCCGGGCCGGGCTCGCTCGCTCACGTGGGCGTGGCAGCGGTAGCTGCCCCGGCTGTTGAACACGCGCACCACGGAGCCCTCCTGGATGCCGCGCGCGGCGGCGTCCTGCGGGTGGATCTCCAGCAGCGGGCGGCCTTCGATGTCGCGCAGGCTCTTCACGTTGACGAAGGTCGAGTTGAGGAAGTTGCGCGCTGGCGGCGAGATCATGGCCAGCGGGTACTGCGTGGAACTGCCCGCCGCCTCGTGGTTGGGCACATGGTCGGGCAGGCCGTCCAGGCCCTGCGTGGCCAGGCGCTCGCTGAAGAACTCGCACTTCCCTGAAGGCGTGGGGAAGCCCCCTTCGGCGAACGGCGCGTCCGGCCCGCCCAGCGGGGCGAAGCCCTGTTCCAGCAGCAGGTTGAAGTCCACCTTGGCGCCATAGGCCTGGCGGCAGAGCTGCTCGTCGCTGTCCTGGAAGCACGACTCGGTGAAGCCCATGCGCGCTGCCAGGTCGCGGAAGATTTGCGTGTTGCTGCGCGCCTGGCCCAGCGGGGCCACGGCGGGCTGGTTCAGCAGCACGTCGGTGTGGCCGTAAGCCAGGTGCACGTCCCAGTGTTCGAGTTGCGTGGTGGCGGGCAAAACGTAATCAGCGTAGTCGGCGGTGTCGGTCTGGAAATGTTCCAGCACCACGGTGAACAGGTCCTCGCGCGCGAAGCCCTGCACCACCTTGCCCGACTCGGGCGCCACGGCCACGGGGTTGCTGTTGTAGACCACCAGGGCCTCGATCTTGGGGCCGAAGGCGGGCGAGGCCTCGCGCAACAGGTCGTCGCCAATCGTCACCATATTGATGGTGCGCGGGCTGCGGCCGGCCAGCAGGTCCGGGCGCTGCAGCGCGGTGCGGTCCACCGGGAAGCTGCCGGAGCTCGACAGCAGCACGCCGCCCGCGCGGTGCCGCCAAGCGCCCGTGAACGCGGGCAGACAGGCCACGGCGCGCACCGCGTTGGCGCCGCCGTGCACGCGCTGCATGCCGTAGTTCAGACGGATGGCGGCGGGCTGGGTGGTGCCGTAATCGCGCGCGAGCTGGCGGATCTGCTCCACCGGCAGGCCGCACACCTGCGCGGCGCGCTCCGGCGGCCATTGCAGGGCACGCTCGCGCAGCTGTTCCCAGCCCACGGTGTGGCGCGCGATGTAGTCGGGGTCGAGCCAGCCGTGGGCGATGAGCTCGTGCATCAGCGCCAGTGCCAGCGCCGCGTCGGTGCCGGGCAGGAGCTGGATGTGCTCGTGGCATTTCTCGGCGGTCTCGCTCTTGCGTGGATCGATGCACACGAGCTTGGCGCCGTCGCGCTTGGCCTGTTGCGCGATGCGCCAGAAATGCAGGTTGCTGCCAATCGAGTTGCTGCCCCAGATGAGGACGAGCTTGGATTCGGCAAAGAACTCCACCTTCATGCCCACCTTGCCGCCCAGCGTGTGCACCAGGCCCTCGCCGCCGGCGGTGGCGCAGATGGTGCGGTCCAGGAACGAGGCGCCCAGGCGGTGGAAGAAGCGCCGGTCCATGCTCTCGCCCTGCACCAGGCCCATGGTGCCGGCGTAGCTGTAGGGCAGGATGGCCTGCGGCTCGCGCGCGGCGATCGCACCCAGGCGCGCGGCGATGTCGGCCAGGGCCTCGTCCCAGCCCACGGGTGTGAACTGCCCGCTGCCCTTGGGGCCGCTGCGCTTGAGGGGCGTGAGGATGCGCTCGGCGTGGTAGGTGCGCTCGGGGTATTTGGAGACCTTGGCGCAGAGCACGCCGCCGGTCTGCGCGTGCGCCGGATTGCCCTGCACGCGCGTGGCTACGCCGTTTTCCACGGTGGTGAGCAGGGCGCAGGTGTCGGGGCAGTCGTGCGGGCAGGCGCCGCGCACCTGGCGGGTGGTCGGGGGGATGCCGGCCTGGGATTCAGAGGGCAGGGTATGCACAGGGATCATCCGTCGATGGTACTGACAATGCCAAGCGCCGTTGGCCAGTGCAGGTATTTCTGGTGCGGCTGATGCAGGACAAACCGGCCACGGCATGGCAGCGCGCACGCGGCCCTAGAATGCGATCCGACGGCTTCCCTGCAGGCCGTGCGATCCGTACACCCCACCCGGCCCATGCCTTTGCAAACCCCCCTCGCTGTGCTGCGCAACGCCCGATGGATCTGGCTGGCCTTGCTGCTGGCCGTGTTCGGTGCCGTCACGCCGGTGGTGTCGCGTGCGATGGAGGGAGGCACTTCCGGTGCCTTGGAGGTGTGCACCAGCACCGGCATGGCCTGGGTGGATGCGCATGGCACGGCAGCGCAGGACACGGAGACGGGCACCGGGGTGCCGATGGCGGAATGTCTCTGGTGCCTGCTGGCCAATGCCCCCGCCGCCCCGGTGCGGGCCGATGCGGACGTTTTTCGGTGGGCGCCCGATCGGCATCCGGCGCCCGTGGGGCGCGANNGCGCTTTGACCATAAGCGTTTGATGCCGATTTAATGCTTATGGAGTTGTTGTGCAAAACCACCGTTATTTGTCGGGTGCGGCCTCGCGTCTGCGCCCCTTGTCGGCCGCTCTGGCCCTGATGCCTGCTGTCGTTCTGGCCCAGGGCGTCGCCACCGAGTCCCAGCTGCAAACCATCAGCGTGACCGAGACACGCTCGCAGCTCGATCCCCACCTGCCCAACAGCACCGCCAGCAAGACCGCACGCGATCTGGAAGAGCAGAATATTTTCAATCCCGAGGACGCGGCAGCCTTGCTGCCCAGCACCACCGTCCGCAAG
Source organism: Comamonadaceae bacterium (assembly GCA_003484805.1). Classification (GTDB taxonomy): domain Bacteria; phylum Pseudomonadota; class Gammaproteobacteria; order Burkholderiales; family Burkholderiaceae_C; genus Simplicispira. The sequence continues at coordinate 5,252 of DMZZ01000045.1, forward strand.
CGCTACCTGGGCGACCGCAATGCCAACGTGGGCGGACGCAGCTTTGGCACCCTGCAGCCGGGCCGCGCGCTGGTGTATCTGGATGGCTACCTGATCTCGAACTTCCTGGGCCGTTTCGACGCGCCGCGCTGGAACATGATCAATGTCGAGGCCATCGAGCGGGTCGATGCCCTGTATGGCCCGTATTCCGCTATCTATCCGGGCAACTCCATCGGCACCACCATGGTCGTGACCGAGCGCAAGCCCAAGGGGTTCGAGGCCTCGGCCAGCGTCAAATACAACCACCAGAGTTTTGACGAATACGGCACGAGCGAGGGCTATGACAGTAAGCAGCTATCGGCACGCATCGCTTCGCGCCTGCACAGCGGCCTGTGGTACGTGCTGGGCTTGCAGCACCAGGACAGCCAGGGCCACCCGATGGGCTACGCCAACGCGGTGCGTGGTGTGACCAGTGGCGCTTTCGGGGGGGCATCTGCAGGCACGCGTGTCAGCGGCATGCTGTTTGACCAAGACGCGCAAGGACGGGATCGCGCCATTTTTGGTGCCACCGGCGCTGACCACAACGTGCAGGACACGCTGAACCTGCGCCTGGGCTACGATCTCTCGGCCACCCAGCAAATCGAGGGGCGGCTTTCGTACTGGCGCAGTGACAGCACCGTGCGCAATGCCACCTACCTGCATGACGCCACTGGCAAGCCGGTCTGGAGCGGGGTGGTGCACAACGGCACGCACAGCTTCAACGTCCCGGCCAATGCCTTCGCACCCAGCCAGCGCGACGAACTGCACCGCCAGCTCGGCGCCACCTGGAAGACGCGCCACGCCACGGGCTGGAACGCCTCGGCCATGTTCACCCACTACCAGATGCTGCACGACGCCAACCGGCAAGCCAATCTGGCCCAGCCACTGGCGGATCTGGGGGGTGCGGGCGCCGTGACCCGGCGCGACGGCACCGGCTGGAACACGATGGAGCTGCAATCGACCTACACCCCGACCGCCGGGGACTGGGGGGGTGGCCGCCATGCCCTGGTGTTCGGCCTGCACCGCAACCAGTACCAGCTGGACAATGTGGTGAACAACGCCAGCGACTGGCGCCATACCGAAACCACGTTGAACCAGAGCTACGCCGGCACCACCACCATCGCCGCGCTCTATGGCCAGGACGCCTGGAAAATCACGCCCGATTGGGTGTTGACCTCGGGGGTGCGCTTTGAAAGCTTCGAGGCCTACAACGGCGCGCAGTATTTTGCCGGCCCACCGGTGGCCCAGGTGGGCTTTCCCAAACGCAGCCTGCATGCCACCAGCCCCAAGCTGTCGCTGGCCTGGACGGCCGCCGACGACCTGCTGCTGCGTGCCAGCTGGGGGCGTGGCGTGCGTTTCCCCAATGTGGACGAGTTGTTCAACGGAACCAAGACCGGCAGCAACATCACCACCAGCGACCCGAACCTGCGCCCCGAAGTGTCGCGCTCGTTCGAACTGGCCGCCGAGAAATTCTGGGGTGAACACTGGCTGCGCACGAGCTATTTCCGCGATGACGTGAAAGACACCATCCTGCGACAGACGGACAGCACCGTCACGCCCTCGGTGACCCGCGTGAGCAACGTCGACCGGGTGCTGACCCAAGGCATCGAGATGGTCTGGCAGGCCCGTGATGTCGGTGTCCGGGGACTCGATATGGGCGGCAGCGCCACCTGGACCGACGCCGTGGTCAAGGCCAATGCGGCCAACCCGGCGCAGGTGGGCAAGCAGTGGCTGCGCATCCCCAAACAGCGCTATGCCGTGCAGGCCAGCTACCGGCCCAACGCCCAGTGGCTGTTCGGCGCCGCCTGGCGCTGGAGCGGCCGGGCCTACAACACCGAGTTGAACATCGATAACAACCCCGACGTCTTTGGCGGAGTCTCGCGCGTCAACCAGCTCGACCTCAAAGCCGTGTGGAAGTTCGCCCGGCATTGGGAATGGGCCCTGGGCGTCAACAACGTCACCAACCAGAAGTCGTGGCAGGCGCATACCCTGTCCCAGCGCTCCGTGCAAACCGAGTTGCGCTACAGCATGAAGTGAAGCCAAGCGCTGAGGCCGAGGCGCGCCTTGGCCAAACCCGGTATAAAAAAGGAACCCTATGTCATTTCCTTCAAGGATCTACCGCGCACGCAGCGTGCTGGTGCTGGGCGCCGCGTTGCTGGGGTGGTGCGGCGCCAGCGTGGCGCAGCCTGTGCCTGCCGCACCATCGGTATCGGTCTCGGTGGCCCACGCGGCGGCCAAGCCTGCAGCGCGCGCACCCCGTCCGCAGTTGGGTGTGGGGGCCGCAGTAGCGCCGGACGGTGCATTGTGGATGGCTGCCGTGAATGCGCAGGGTCGTCTGTATCTGCAGTCAGTGCCCATGCCCCAGGGCAAGGAGCCCATCCCCTGGAGTGCACCACGTCTGCTGGAGACAGGAGACGATGTGATCTCCGCCGATGGCGAAAACCGGCCCAAACTCGTCTTCGGCCCCCGGGGCACGGTGCTGATTGCCTACACACAGGTTCTGTCCAAGCCCTTTACCGGCCATGTGCGCATGCTGCGCTCGGTGGACGGCGGCAAGACGTTTTCGCCACCGTTCACCGTGCACGCCGACCGCCAGGTCATCACCCACCGTTTCGAGTCGGTGGGTTTTGACCGCCAGGGGGTTCTGCACACGGTCTGGATCGACAAGCGCGACCAGGAGTTGGCGCCCCGGGTGGGCCAAAAATTCACCTACCGGGGGGCCGCCATCTAC
>DMZZ01000277.1:0-271 GCA_003484805.1 Comamonadaceae bacterium
CGATGAATCCGGTAGAGCCGGTCAGGAGGATGTGCATGGTGGGTGGTGGGTGGTGGGTGTTTTGGTAGTGCACGCAATCTAACCCGCTTTGCGGTGGTACGCAGGCAGCGGCCTGCCATGCTTTGGCCTTGCCAGGGATTGGCGCGGCGTGCCCTGCAGCCGCAGGCCAAAGCGCCTAGACTGCAGCCTCGCTTGTCATCCACCCCGTTTTTGCAGGAGAAATGCCATGAAGCTTGACGATTTGCAGTCCGATGTCAGTGCCTTGCTGCCC
>DMZZ01000277.1:292-11466 GCA_003484805.1 Comamonadaceae bacterium
GGGCTGGACGCCGGAACGATCCAGTACAGCGTGGGGGGCTTCAGCGTGCCTGCCTACCGCGCTGCGCCTGCGGGCAAGACGGGGCTGCCCGTGGTGCTGGTCATTCAGGAGATTTTTGGCGTGCATGAATACATCGCCGATACCTGCCGCCGCTTTGCCCGTGCGGGCTATCTGGCGATTGCGCCGCAACTGTATGCGCGCCAGGGCGACCCATCCAGCTACACCGAGATCGCCAAGCTCATGGCCGAAGTCGTCTCCAAGGTGCCCGATGCCCAGGTGCTGGCCGACCTGGACGGCGCCGTGCAGTGGGCCACCGCCCACGGCGGCGATGCCGCGCGCATCGGCATCACCGGCTTTTGCTGGGGCGGGCGCATCACCTGGCTGTATGCCGCGCACGGCCCGGTCAAGGCGGGGGTGGCCTGGTATGGCCGCCTGGTGGGCGAGGCCACGGCCAACACGCCCCGGCACCCGCTGGACATTGCCGCCACGCTTAAGGCGCCGGTGCTGGGCCTGTATGGCGAAAAAGATGGCGGCATACCCCTTGACACGGTTGATAAGATGAAAGCAGCCTTGGCCGGTGGCTCTGCCGCCGCCAAGGCATCGGAGTTCGTGGTCTACCCCGACGCACCGCATGCCTTCCATGCCGATTACCGCCCCAGCTACCGCAAGGGCCCGGCAGAAGACGGCTGGCAGCGGGCGCTGGCGTGGTTCAAAAAGCACGGCGTGGCCTGACCACTGCACGCTCATCGCCAAAGCCGCCTGGTGTTTGCCGGGCGGCTTTTTTGGTGGGCGAAGGCCGTGTATTTTTAGGTAAAAAACGCCTGAAAGCCTTACAGAGAAAGCACTAGTAGCTATGGTTTTGTTTGCAATCATCGTGGCCACCCTGGCCACGGGCATCGGCAGTGTGTGGGTGGCGGCCCTGCTCATGCGGGTGGGCCTGGGCGGGCGGGAGGGCACGCAGCACCTGCTCAGCCTGGCTGCAGGCGCCCTGCTGGCCACGGCCTTCATGCACCTGCTGCCCGAGGCGTTCGAAAGCCAGGCCGGCGCGCACGACCTGTTTGCCACGCTGCTGGTGGGCCTGGTGTTCTTCTTTCTGCTCGACAAGGCCGAGCTGTGGCACCACGGCCATGAGCACAACCACGCCGCGCACGGCGGCGAGGCGCATGCCCCTGCGGATCACGACCAGGATCACGGCCACGCACACGCCGGTCATGCCCATGCGCATGACCACGGCCCGCGCCTGGCAGGCGGCTGGTCGCTGCTGGCGGGCGACAGCGTGCACTGCTTTGGCGATGGTGTGCTGATCGCCTCGGCCTTCGTGGCCGATATGCGCCTGGGTATCGTGGCGGCCGTGTCGGTGCTGGCGCACGAGGTGCCGCACCACATCGGCGACCTGGCGGTGCTGCAGCAAACCAGCGCGAGCCGGCGCATGGCGCTGGTCAAGGTGTCGCTGGCCGGGGCAGTGACGGCCATTGGCGGACTGGTGGGCTATTTTCTGGTGGCGCAGCTGCACGACTGGCTGCCGTACTTCCTGGCAGTGGCGTCGAGCAGCTTCATCTATGTGGCGCTGGCCGACCTGATCCCGCAACTGCAAAAACGCCTGAGCGCGCGCGAAACCACGTTCCAGATCCTCTGGCTGGCGGGGGGGATGGGCGTGGTGGTGCTCTTGAGCGGCCTGGCGCACGCGCACTGACAACGCCATGCCACACCCTTGTGGGGCAGTCCTGTGCTCAGAGGGGCGGGCCCCCCGGGCTGGCGATGGCAATGAAGGTCTCCATGGCGGGCGATACCTGTTCTGCATGCCACGCCAACACCCCGACGGTGGGGTGTTCAAGTCCCTGCAGGGGCACGAAGCGCGCCCCGGTGATCCCCGCGCGTGCCATGGAGGCCGGCACCAGTCCCACGCCCATGCCCGAGGCCACCAGCGCGACCACGGTCAGCCACTGGCGGGCGGCGTGCCGCGTCTGCGGGTGGATGCCGGCGCGGTGCAGCAGGGCGATCACGTTGTCGTGGTTGGCCGGTGCCACCTCGCGCGAGAACATCACGAAGGCTTCGTCGGCCAGTGTGCGCAGATCGATGCGGGCGGCCCCGGCCAGCGGGTGGGCGTCGGGCAGGCAGCACATGAAGTGGTCGTCCGCCAGCGGCACGCTGCGCAGCCGCGCCGGCACGGCACTGGTATTGATGAAGCCCACATGGATCTGGCGGTGGAGCAGGGCCTCGATCTGTTCGCTCGACGACATCTCGCGCAGGTTCACTTCCATGCCGGGGGCCTGCGCGTGGAAGGCCCGCACGATGCGCGGCATGTCGCGGTACACCATGGAGCCGGTGAAGCCGACGTCCAGCCGCCCCCGCTGCCCGCCAGCCACGGCACGGGCGGTCTCGCCGGCCTGGGCCACGCGGTCGAGCACCAGCCGCACCTCGGCCAGGTAGGCGCGGCCCGCGGGCGTCAGCTCCACATGCTTGCTGTTGCGCTCGAACAGCCGCACGCCCAGCTCGTCCTCCAGCGCCTTGATGCCCGAGCTCAGCGGCGGCTGGGTGATCGACAGCCGCTCGGCGGCGCGGCCGAAATGCAGTTCTTCGGCCAGCACGGAGAAGTAGCGCAGCAGGTGCAGTTTCATGCCCGGCATGATGCCTCAGCGCCCGCGCGCACGCCGGGCCCCGGCGCTCAATACGACTTGGGCAGGCCCAGCACCTTCTCGGCGATGAAGCACAGGATGAGCTGCGGGCTCACGGGCGCCAGGCGCGGAATCCAGGCTTCGCGCAGGTAGCGCTCGACGTGGTATTCCTTGGCATAGCCCATGCCGCCGTGCGTGAAGATAGCGTTCTCGCAGGCGTGGTAGCAGGCCTCGGCCGCGAGGTACTTGGCGCTGTTGGCCTCCGCGCCGCAAGGCTGGTGCTGGTCGTAGAGCCACGCGGCCTTGTGCACCATCAGATGGGCCGCCTCCAGCTCCATCCACGACTTGGCCAGCGGGTGCTGGATGCCCTGGTTCTGGCCGATCGGTCGGCCGAACACCTCGCGCTCGTTGGCGTAGAGGGCGCCGCGCCGCAGCGCCGCGCGGCCCAGGCCCACGGCCTCGCTGGCAATCAGGATGCGCTCGGGGTTGAGCCCGTGCAGGATGTAGCTGAAGCCCTTGCCTTCCTCGCCCACGCGGTCTTCGACCGGGATCCGCAGGCCGTCGATGAAGACCTGGTTGGAGTCCACGCACTTGCGGCCCAGCTTGTCGATCTCGCGCACCTCCACGGTGCTGCGGTCGAGGTCGGTATAGAACAGGCTCAGGCCCTCGGTGCCCTGGCAGTCTTCGGCTGGCGTGGTGCGCGCCAGCAGCAGAATCTTGTTGGCCACCTGGGCCGTGCTGATCCACACCTTCTGGCCGTGCACGACGTAGTGGTCGCCCTCGCGCACCGCGCGGGTCTTGAGCTTGAGGGTGTTGAGGCCGGTGTTGGGCTCGGTGACGCCAAAGCAGGCGCGGTCGCGGCCCTGGATCAGCGGCGGCAGCCAGCGCTTTTTTTGCTCGTCCGTGCCGAACACCACGACCGGGTGCAGGCCGAAGATGTTCATGTGCACCGCCGATGCGCCCGACAGGCCTGCGCCCGTGGCTGAAATGGTGTGCATCATCAGTGCGGCCTCGCTGATGCCCAGGCCTGCGCCACCGAACTCTTCGGGCATGGCGATGCCCAACCAGCCCGAGTCGGCGAGTGCGCGGTGGAAGTCGTCCGGGAAGCCGCCTTCGGTGTCTTTGCGCAGCCAGTAGTCGGCGTCGAACGGGGCGCAGACGCGCTCGATGGCGCCACGGATCTGCTCCTGGTCGGGGGTCAGGGCGAAATTCATGCGGTGGCTCCGGCGGGGGGGGCGGGGCGGATCACCTTGTCTGGCGATTCGCCATAGGGCGGGCTGTAGATCACCAGCAGCTTGACCGGGGTGTCGCTGGTCACGGTGAACACATGCATCTGGTCGGCGGGGAAGAAGCAGGTGTCGCCCGGCACCATGTCGAACACCTGGTCGGCCACTTCGGCACGGGCCGTGCCTTCGAGCAGGTAGCAGGCCTGCTCGATGCCGGGGTGGGCGTGGGGCAGGGCGCCGCCGCCCTTGTGCAGCGTGCCCAGCAGCACTTCCATCTGCTTGGCGCCCACAGTCTCGGGGCCAATGAGGCGCTGATTGTGCGTTTGATGGTGGTTGGCGGGTTGGTAGGCGGGCACGTCGGCGGCGCGCACCAGGTAGCTGGGGTTCATGGCGGACATCCTGTTAGTCGGTGATGGGTTCGGTGGCGCTGCAGGCCCCCTGGGCCAGCAGTGCCTCGATGCGCTCGGGCGGGTAACCCGCCTCGGCCAGCAGCGTGCGCGTGTGCTCGCCCAGGCGCGGGGCCGGGGTTTGCTCGCGCGCGGGTGGCGTGGCCGACCAGCGGGTGGGGTGGGCCAGGGTGTGCAGCGGGCCTTCGCTGGGGTGCAGGGTTTCGCGCACAAAGCCGGTGGCGCGCAGCTGTGGGTTGGTCAGCAGGTCGGCTGGGCTGTTCATGGGCATGTTGGGTACGTCGGCGGCGTCGAGCAGGGTGCGCCACTCGACGGTGGTGCGTGTACGCATCAGGCGAGCCACTTCTGCGTACACGTCGTCAATATGGGCGGCGCGGGCGCTGTGCGTGGCAAAGCGCGGGTCCAGCGCCAGGCCCTCGGATTCGCCAATGGCGGCGAAGAAGCTGCTCCAGTGTTTGTCGTTGTAGATCAGCACGCATAGCATGCCGTCGCGGGTGGCGTAGGGCTTGCGGTGCGGGGTCAGCAGTCGGGCGTAGCCGGGGTCACCGCGCGGCGGCTCAAAGCTCAGGCCCGCCATATGGTCGCCCAGGACGAACTGCGCCATGGCCTCGAACATGGGCACCACAATGGCCTGGCCTTGGCCCGTCTGGCTGCGCGCGTACAGTGCGGCGGTCACCGCATACACCGCATGGAGCCCGGTCACGCGGTCGGACAGCGTGGTGGGCGCGTAGCAGGGCTCGGCGGCGCCGTAGGTTTGCATCAGCCAGGGAATGCCGGTGGCGCCCTGGATCAAGTCGTCGTAGGCGGGGCGGGCAGCGTCGGGGCCGTCCTGGTCGAAGCCGCAGCAGCTCACGTGGATGATGCGCGGGTTGCGCGTCTGCACGGCCTCGTAGTCCAGCCCCAGCCGGGCCAGGGCTTGCGGGCGCACGTTGCTGATGAGCACATCGCAGCCTTCGGCCAGGCGCAGGGCGGCCTCGCGGCCCTCGGGGTGCTTGAGGTCGAGCACGATGCTGCGCTTGCCCGCGTTGGCATGCAGGAAGATGTGGCCCATGCCGGGGTGCACCATGGGACCCACATGGCGCATGTTGTCGCCCTCGGGCGTCTCCACCTTGATGACCTCGGCGCCGAGCTGGGCCAGGATCTGGGTGGCGAACGGCCCCATGATCACCGAGGTCAGGTCCAGAACCCGAACGCCCGCCAACGGGCCTGCGTGGGACTGTGGTTGCGCGTCGCTCATGGGTTCATTCCGCGCGGATGCCAGCCTGCTTGATCAGCGTGCCCCAGTGGTTGAGCTGATCGGCCACATAGCGGGCAAATTCGTCCGGCGTCTTGCTGGGCCACACCTGGAAGCCGATCTGGCTGAGCTTGTCCTGCAGGTCCTTGTCGGCCAGCACCGCCTGCAGTTCGCTGTTGAGCCGCTCGACCACGGCGGGCGGCAGGCCGGCCGGGCCGAAGATGCCGTTCCAGGAGGTCAGAGCGAAGCCCTGGACTGTCTGGCCGATGGGAGGAATGCCGGGCAGCAGAGGGGAAGGTTCGGCGGTGGTGATGCCTAGCGTGCGCACTTTGTCGGTCTTGATCATGCCCATGCCCGAGCCCAGATCCACCACATAGAGCTGCACTTGCCCGCCCACCAGATCGGTCATGGCCTGGGGGCTGGACTTGTAGGGAATGCCCAGCATGTCCATACCGGTGATGCGCCGGATCGTCTCGGACGCCACCAGCGAAGTGCTGTTGGGCGTGGCGTAGCTGAGCTTGCCGGGGTGGGACTTGCCATAGTCGATCAGTTCCTTCAGGGACTTGGCGGGCACCGCCGGATGTACCGCCAGGGCGAAAGGCAGTTCGCCCACGCGGGCGATCGGGGTGAAGTCCTTGATCGGGTCGTACTTCAGGTTGCTGTACAGGCTGGGGTTGGCCGAGTGGGACGTGTTGGTCGTCATGAACAGCGTGTAGCCGTCGGGCTTGGCCTTGGCCACGAACTGCGCGCCTATCTGGGCGCTGGCGCCGGGCTTGTTGTCGATCACCACGGGCTGCTTGAGCCGGTCCGACAGCTTCTGGCCCACGGCACGCGCGACCGAGTCGGTGCCGCTGCCGGCCGCAAAGGGCACGACCAGGGTGATGGGCGCGGAAGGATAGCCTTGGGCGTGCGCCAGGCTGGCGCTGAACGTCAGGCTCAGCAGGGTGGGGAGGAAGGGGATGCGTTGCATGGCGTGTCTCCGTGTCGTGGGCTGGTCCCTCTCGGCTGGAGGGCTGGGCGCTATCTTGGGAGAGCGGGCGATTCGTGTCCAATTGAATCGATGGACTGATTAATACGTTTTGTGAATCGTTGCAAGGGCTGCGCGCAGGCGCGCGCCACCCTGCTGAGGACGTGCGTGGAGGGTGGGGCGGTGGTGCGGCCGGGCCGGGTGCAGGCCGCGAAGCCTCAATGGAGCGCCGGCCGGGAGGCGCGTTGCGGAGGACGCCGAGGGGGTCAGCGCCCGAGCGCGAAGACCACGGGCGTGTGCTTGTCGGGTGCCTCGGGGCGCTGGCGCCATTGCTGCACGCTCTGGCTGCGGATTTGCGCGCTCTCCAGCGTCAGGCCACTGGCCAGCGCCAGGCGGGTGCCTGGCTGCAGGGTCTGCAGCAGCGCCTGGAGCAGGGCGGCGTTGCGGTAGGGCGTTTCGATGAAAAGCTGCGTCTGGCCGGTCTTGAGCGCCAGCGATTCGAGCGTGCGGATGCGCTGGGTGCGCTCGTCGGCGTCCTGCGGCAGGTAGCCGACAAAGGCGAAGTTCTGCCCATTCAGGCCGCTGGCCGCCAGGGCCAGCAGCAACGACACCGGCCCCACCAGGGGCACCACATTCAACCCCAGGTCGTGCGCGGCGCGCACCACCGAGCTGCCAGGGTCGGCCACGGCGGGCATGCCGGCTTCGCTGACCAGGCCGATGTCGTGCCCGGCCAGGGCGGCTGCGAGCAGGGGGCGGGCGTCGAACACCGGCGCGCCCTTGCCGCCGTGGTCGCCCTTTTTGTGCACCTCGCGCGGCAGTTCGGTGATCTGTTGCTCCTGCAGCGGCAGTGCCAGCGGGTGCAGGGCGTCCACGCGCTTGAGGTAGGCGCGCGTGCTTTTGGCGTTCTCGCAGATCCAGTGCGTCAGCCGAGTCGCCGTGGCCAGGGTGCCGGTGGGCAGCACGTCCTGCAGCGGGGCCTGGGTGGCACAGCCGAAATCCAGGGGGGCGGGCACCAGGTAAAGGCAGCCTCGCGCGGGGGTGAGGGTGTTCATGGCAGGGTCAGCCCGGCGGCGCGCAGCATGCGGCAGGTGCGGATCAGCGGCAGTCCGACCAGGGCCGTCGGGTCGTCGCTGACGATGGCGTCCAGCAGGCTGATGCCCAGGCCCTCGCTTTTGGCGCTGCCGGCGCAGTCGTAGGGTTGCTCGGCGTGCAGATAGCGCTCGATCTCGTCGTCAGCCAGCGTGCGAAAGCGCACTTCGACCGGGGCCAGGTCCACCTGCTCGAAGCCGGTGGCCTGGCAGACCACGGCCAGAGCGGTCTGGAACACCACGGTGTGGCCGCTCATCAGGCGCAGCTGGGCCACGGCGCGCTCGTGCGTGCCGGGCTTGCCCAGGGCGTGGCCGGCCAGGTCGGCTACCTGGTCGGAGCCGATCACCACGGCCTCCGGGTGCAGGGCCGCCACGGCGCGGGCCTTGGCCAGCGCCAGGCGCAGGGCCAGGGCGCGCGGGGCCTCGCCGGGCAGGGGGGTTTCGTCCACTTCGGGTGCAGTGACGGTGAAGGGCAGGGTCAGGCGCTGCAGCAATTCGCGCCGGTAGCGGGAGGTCGAGCCCAAAACCAGGGTTCTCGGCATGGGGAGGGGTTGATGCATGCCTTGATTCTCTTACACTGCGCACATGACCAAGGAATTTAACCCCGACCGGCTTGACGCCAAGGCCTTCGTGCAGGCAGGAGCACGTCTGGCGGGGCACGATTCCCTGCTGAAGTACGAGCGCCTGGCGCAAGAGGCCAAAGGTCTGCACCCCGACCTGCGCGTGGACTGGGAGGCCCAGGGCGAGTGGCGGGCCGAGGCCGGCACCGATGGCGGCCAGATGTGGATGCATCTGCAGGTGCAGGCGACCTTTCCCATGGTCTGCCAGCGCTGCCTGGGGCCGGTGGATGTGCCGCTGCAGTTCAACCGTTCGTTTCGCTTCGTTGCCGATGAAGNNCTGCACGAGCTGATCGAGGACGAACTGCTCATGACCCTGCCCGTGGTGCCGCGCCACGACGAGTGCCCGACCCAGGTGCCCATGGCGTCGAGCGACGAGGATTTCGAGGCGGCCGAAGCCGAGCGCCCCAACCCGTTTGCTGCCCTGGCCAGCCTGCGTGTGGGAAAATCGGATAAATAGATCGCTTTGGGCTATAATCGAGGGCTTCGCGCGAATCCCCTCGTGTCTTTTAATGGGCTGATCGCGTTTTTACCAACCCCCTTTTCAAGACCAGGAGCCAACCATGGCCGTTCAGCAAAACAAGAAATCCCCGTCCAAGCGCGGCATGCACCGCTCGCACAACGCCCTGAATGTGCCCGGCATCGCTGTCGAGCCCACCACCGGCGAAATTCATATGCGCCACCACATCAGCCCCAACGGTTTCTACCGCGGCCGTCAGGTGCTGAAGAATAAGTCCGAAGCCTGACACCCGTCAGAGGTCAAGACCCCGGGGCCCGTTGCTACTTGCCTGTAGCACGGGCCTTTGTCATGCGTGTTTCAAACGCTTCACCAGGCCCATCCAGCGGCCAGAACCTTACTCCATGATCACACTGGCTGTTGACTGCATGGGCGGCGATCACGGCCCCCATGTGACGCTGGCGGCATGCCGCCACTTTCTTGACGCGCATCCCGAGGCCCACCTGCTGATGGTCGGCCTGCCCGATGCGCTCAAGGGCTTTGCCCATGACCGCGCCACGCTGGTGCATGCCAGCGAGGTGGTCGCCATGGACGACCCGATCGAGGTGGCCCTGCGCCGCAAGAAGGATTCGTCCATGCGCGTGGCCATCCAGCAGGTCAAGGACGGCGCGGCGGCAGCGGCCGTGTCGGCCGGCAACACCGGGGCCCTGATGGCCATCGCGCGCTATGTGCTCAAGACGCTCGACGGTATCGACCGGCCTGCCATTGCCTACCCGCTGCCCAATGCCAAGGGCGGCTCCACCACGGTGCTGGACCTGGGGGCCAACGTCGATTGCAACGAGCGCCACCTGCTCGAGTTTGCCGTGATGGGCTCCGCGCTCGACTCCGTGCTCAAGGGCAATGAGCAGCCCACCGTGGGGCTGCTGAATATCGGTGCCGAGGCCATCAAGGGCAGTGAAGTCATCAAAAAAGCCGGCGAACTGCTGCGTTCTGCTGCCAACTCCGGCAATTTGAATTTTGTGGGCAACGTCGAGGGCAACGATATCTTCAAGGGCACGACGGACATCGTGGTGTGCGATGGCTTCGTTGGCAACGTCGCTCTCAAGACCAGCGAGGGCCTGGCTGCCATGGTCGGTGCTTTCCTCAAGCAGGAATTCTCGCGCAATATTTTCACGAAAATTGCCGCCATCATTGCTTATCCGGTGTTATCTGCATTCAAAAAGCGCGTGGATTACCGTCGGTACAACGGCGCGGCGCTGCTCGGTTTGCGCGGCCTGGTGTTCAAGAGCCATGGCTCGGCCGACGAGATGGCTTTTGAGACGGCTTTGAACCGGGCGTATGATGCAGCCCGCAACAACCTGCTGGACCGTGTCCGCCTCCGCATCGCCAGCGCAGCGCCCTTTTTGCTGCCTCCCGATGCCGCCGCCAACAGCGGCACGGCGCCAGCGCCACAGTAATGAAACGCTACTCCCGTATTACCGGTACCGGCAGCCACCTGCCGCCGCGCCGGGTGACGAATGCCGACCTGGTGGCCGAACTGGCCGGCCGGGGCATCGAGACCTCGAATGAATGGATCGTGGAGCGCACGGGCATCCAGGCGCGCCATTTCGCCGCNNCCGATGTGGCCTGCAGCGACATGGCCCTGGACGCTTCGCGCCATGCCTTGCAGGCGGCCGGTCTGGACGCGCAGGACATTGATCTGATCATCGTTGCCACGTCCACGCCGGACATGGTGTTCCCGTCCACGGCCTGCATCCTGCAGAACAAGCTGGGCGCCATCGGTTGCCCGGCGTTTGATGTGCAGGCGGTGTGCAGCGGCTTTGTGTATGCGCTCACGGTGGCCGACGCGATGATCCGCGCCGGCACCGCCAGGCGCGCCCTGGTGGTGGGCTCCGAAATTTTCAGCCGCCTGCTCGACTTCAACGACCGCACCACCTGCGTGCTGTTCGGCGACGGCGCGGGTGCCGTGGTGCTCGAAGCCTCGGACGAGCCGGGCATCCTGTCCACCGATCTGCACGCCGATGGCCGCCATGTGGGCATCCTGTGCGTGCCGGGCCATGTCTCGGGCGGGCAGGTCAGCGGCTTGCCGTTGCTCACCATGGACGGCCCGGCCGTCTTCAAGCTGGCCGTGGGGGTGCTGGAGAGCGCCGCGCGCGCCACGCTCGAGAAGGCCGGTCTGACCGAAGCCGACATCGACTGGCTGGTGCCGCACCAGGCCAACATCCGCATCATGCAGGGCACGGCGCGCAAGCTCAAATTGCCGGTGGACAAGATGGTCGTCACTGTGGACCAGCATGGCAACACCTCGGCCGCATCGATCCCGCTGGCGCTGGACCATGCCGTGCGCGCAGGCCAGATCACCCCGGGCCAGACCGTGCTGCTCGAAGGCGTGGGCGGCGGTTTCACCTGGGGTGCGGTGCTCCTGAAAATGTAGCTATTGGCGCTTGATGCATAAGCGTTAGAGCCATATTTCATTCATATTATCAATAATAGCAATGAAGAATTTTGCATTTGTCTTTCCCGGCCAGGGCTCGCAGGCCGTGGGCATGCTCGATGGCTGGGG
>DMZZ01000060.1:0-4683 GCA_003484805.1 Comamonadaceae bacterium
TCACCTGCAAGAGCTGATCGACCGTTGCGTCCATGATGGCGTCCAGGTTGCCGAAGTGCCGCGCCAGGTCCTTGGCCGTGGCCTCGCCCACATGGCGCAGCCCCAGGCCGAACAGAAAGCGCGGCAAGGTGGTCTGCTTGGATTTTTCGAGCGCGGCCAGCACGTTCTGGGCCGATTTTTCGGCCATGCGCTCCAGGTTGATGAGCGCCGTGAGGCCCATGCGGTACAGGTCGGGCAGCGTGCGGATCACGCCCTGGTCCACGAGCTGGTCCACCAGCTTGTCGCCCAGGCCCTCGATGTCCATGGCGCGGCGCGCGGCGAAGTGCAGCAGGGCCTCCTTGCGCTGCGCGGGGCAGAACAGGCCGCCGGTGCAGCGGTGGTTGGCCTCGCCCTTTTCGCGCACCACGGCGCTGCCGCACACGGGGCAGGCCTTGGGCATGTGGAAGTTGGGCACGTAGGCTGCGCGCGGGCCGGGCACGGCTGCGCCGCCGGGCCGCCCCAAGGCGGAGCCAGCCCCCTCGGGGGGCAGCGTGGACACGCCAGTGCCGAGCGTGGGGGCCACGACACCCACCACCTCGGGGATCACGTCGCCCGCGCGGCGCACGATGACCGTGTCGCCCACACGCACACCCTTCTTGCGGATCTCGAACAGGTTGTGCAGCGTGGCGTTGGTGACGGTGACGCCGCCCACGAACACCGGCGCCAGTCGTGCCACGGGGGTGATCTTGCCGGTGCGGCCCACTTGCACGTCGATGGCTTCGATGCGCGTGGCCATCTCCTGCGCCGGGTATTTGTGCGCCACGGCCCAGCGCGGCTCGCGCGTTTTGAAGCCAAGCTGGCGCTGGAGCGCCAGGCTGTTGACCTTGTAGACCACGCCGTCGATGTCGTAGGGCAGCGCGTCGCGGGTGACGCCCACCTGCTGGTGGAATGCTACCAATTCAGAAGCGCCCAGCGCAGTCTGCACCTGCTCTGCGACCGGAAAACCCCATTGCTTCAGCGTCTGCAGCAGTTCAAAGTGCGTGGCAAACGCCGGTCCGCCATCCGATTCGGGCGTGATGGCGCCCAGGCCGTAGGCGAAGAAGCGCAGCGGCCGCTGGGCGGCAATGCCCGAGTCAAGCTGGCGCACGGCGCCGGCGGCGGCGTTGCGCGGGTTCACGAAGGTCTTGCCGCCCTGCGCGCGCTGGCGCTCGTTGAGCGCGTCGAAATCGGCGCGGGGCATGTAGACCTCGCCGCGCACTTCCAGCAGCGGTGGTACGCCAGCGGGCAGCATGAGGGAAATCTGGCGGATGGTGCGGATGTTGTGTGTGACGTCCTCTCCCACCTCGCCGTCACCGCGCGTGGCGGCCTGCACCAAGCGGCCGTGTTCGTAGCGCAGGCTCATGGCCAGGCCGTCGAACTTGGGTTCGGCCACGTATTCGACCAGCGGATCGCCCTCTTTCAGCCCCAGCTCGCGGCGCACGCGCGCGTCGAAGGCCTGGGCGCCGCTGGCCTCGGTGTCGGTCTCGGTGTGGATGCTGAGCATGGGCACCGCGTGGCGCACGGGGGCCAGGCCGTCCATCACGGCGCCAATCACGCGCTGCGTGGGCGAGTCGGGGGTGACCAGATCGGGGTGCTGCGCCTCCAGCGCCTGCAGTTCGCGAAACACGCGGTCGTACTCGGCGTCGGGCACGGTGGGCGCATCCTGCACGTAGTACTCGTGCGCCCAGGCGTTGAGCTGCTTGCGCAGCGCTTCCATTTCGATAGCTTCTTGCGCTTTACCCGCGGGATCTGGAGTCGAAAAAAGGTCCAAGTTTTCGGTCATGGGCGGTGCGCCCCGTCAACTGAAAAGACGGCGCGCCTGCAGCGACCCCGCCGACAGGTCGCGGCTGTCGAGCTGGTCGTACAACTGCTCCAGGTCGTCGCCAATCGGGTCCATGGCCATGGCCGGCAGGGCGATGCCGTTCTGGTCGCACAACACGCCATCCATCGACTTGCACAGCGCCAGGGCCATTTCGCGCAGCCGGGCAAAGGGCTGCTCGGTGCGCAGCACCTGGGCCACGTCCAGGCTCAGCGAGAGTTCGCGGATGGCCGACTGCTCGGGGTCGTCGGACAGGGCGGCCTGGGTGTCGAAGCCCAGCACCAGCACGGGCGGACGGCCGGGCGCGTCCGAGGGCAGCACCATGCGCCCGGGAATTGCGCCGGCCACAAAACCGAGCCGTGCGGCGCTTTGCTGCAGGTAGCCGGGGCTCCAGGCGGCTTGGCGCGCACGCAGCACAAAGGCCAGCTGCGCGTCGTGCTCGCTGGCGAACTGGTCGAGTTCGCGCGCGCGGGCCACTTCCTGGCGCATGTCGGGAAACTCGGCCGTGGCGTTGAGGGCATCGGCAAAGGCCTGGGCCTTGACGACGAACTCGGAAAACTCGATCTCGTTGAGTGCACCCATGCGGTTGGCCAGTTGCACCCCTGCCTGGAAGGCGCGGTAGCGCTGGCCCGGAGCCGGGGTTTCCCACTGTTGCTGCGCCTCGTTGAAGCCTTCAATGGCAAAGGGCTTGCTGCCCGCACGGCGCGTGGGCGGCATGGCCGCCAGGGCGGCCTCGCCCGACACGGGCTGCTCGCACACGATGGGCGCCATGGCGTCGATCAGCGGGTCGAGCACGGCCCAGCGGTCGTGGCTGCCCTGCGGCGGTACGGGCAGCACCAGCGCGTCGTCCAGGTCCACGCCATGCAGGGCCGGGTCGGATCCGTGGTCCAGTCCGTGCACCGGGCTGACGGAGTGCGGCGCGCCCTCGGCGTCCAGCGCGGGCTCGTGGCGCTGCATCGGCTCGGCATGTCGCTCGCCCTCGGGCGGCAGTGCCTTGCGGGGGGTGTTGCGGTGCGTGGTCCAGGCGTTGTAGGCCACGATCAGGGCCAGCAACACGGCGCCGATGACGGCCAGGCTGATTTGCAGGGTGCTCATGGTGCGAAATGGGTAGGGGTATCAGTTTGTCATGGAGCGCCACATCACCTACGACGCGCGAAACTGGCGCGGCCCAGGCCAGCGGCCCCCGCGCAAGGGCCGCCCCGCCGCGCTGGGGGCGTCCCCCTTCCGCATCGCGCAGCGATGCCAGAGAAGGGGGAAGGCGCGCAGCGCCACAGGGGGTTGTGCTTCATGCATCGGCCATGGAAAGGGCGGACTCCATGTCCACCGCCACGATGCGCGAGACGCCCTGCTCCTGCATGGTCACGCCGATCAGTTGCTCGGCCATTTCCATGGCGATCTTGTTGTGGCTGATGAACAGGAACTGGGTGCCCTGCTTGCTCATGCTGGTGACCAGCTTGGCATAGCGCTCGGTGTTGGCGTCGTCCAGTGGCGCGTCCACCTCGTCCAGCAGACAGAACGGCGCGGGGTTGAGCTGGAAGATGGCGAACACCAGCGCGATGGCGGTGAGCGCCTTCTCGCCGCCCGAGAGCAGGTGGATGGTCTGGTTCTTCTTGCCCGGCGGCTGGGCCATGACCTGCACGCCGGAATCGAGAATTTCGTCGCCGGTGATGATGAGCCGCGCCTGCCCGCCGCCAAACAGCTCGGGAAACATGCGCCCGAAGTGGTGGTTGACGGAGTCGAAGGTGCCCGAGAGCAGGTCGCGCGTTTCGGCGTCGATCTTGCGGATGGCGTCTTCCAGCGTGTTCATGGCCTCGGTCAGATCGGCGGTCTGCGCGTCGAGGAAGGTCTTGCGCTCGCGCGCGATGGCCAGTTCTTCCAGGGCGGCGAGGTTCACCGCACCCAGGGCGGCAATCTCGCGGTGCAGGCGGTCGATTTCGCCCTGCAGGCTGGCGAAGCGCACGCTGCCGTCGGCCACCGATTGCGCCACGGCATCCAGGTCGGCCTGGGCGTCCTGCAGGAGCGTGGTGTACTGCTCCAGGCCCAGGCGCGCCGCCTGTTCCTTGAGCTGCAGTTCGGTGATGCGGGCGCGCAGCGGGTCCATGGCGCGCTCCAGTTGCATGCGCCGCTCGTCGCTGCCGCGCAGCCGGGTGGTGAGGTCGTCGTACTGGCTGCGCTGCGCGGCCAGTTCCTTCTCGCGCTCCATCTTCTGCGCCAGCACGTCCTGCAGGCCGCCCTGCGCGGCCGCATCGGACAGGCGCTCCAGCTCACCCTGCGCGCGTTGGCGCTCGTCCTGCAGCGCCTGCGCCTGCTGGTCGGCCGCGGCCAGGGTGCGCGAGAGTTCGGCGCGGCGCGCCTCCAGGCTGCGCTGCGAAAACGTGGCCTCTTGCGCCTGGCGCTCCAGGCTGCGCTGCTGTTCGCGGCTCTCGGCCAGCTTGCGCTCGGCCTCGATCACGCGGTCACCGAGCTGGGCGTGGCGCTCCTGGCTGTCGGCCAGCTGCATGTCCAGTTCTTCAAAGCGCGCCTCGGCCGTCACGCGGCGTTCCTGCAGGTCGGCGAGCTGCGCCTCGACCTCGGCCAGGTCGGCACCAATCTGCTCGCTGCGCGCGCGCGTCTGCTCCACGAGCTGCGCCAGGCGCAGGTGCTCCACCTGCAGCTCGTGCGCGCGGCCCTGGGCCTCGCTGGCCTCGCGGCGCACGCCGGTCAGGCGCTGGGCGGCATCGGCGTACGCGCTTTCCGCGCGGACCAGGGCCGTGCGCGACTCTTCGGCGATCAGGGCCTGGGCGCGCAACTCCTTGTCGAGGCGCTCGATTTCCTGCGCGCGGGCCAGCACGCCCGACTGCTCGGAG
>DMZZ01000315.1:0-3312 GCA_003484805.1 Comamonadaceae bacterium
CTGCAGGGCAGCGCCATCTGATCTGCGTCAGGCGCCGGACCTTTCAGAAGCCAAGCAGGCCCCGGTGCACTAAAATCCGGGGCTTCGGGGGCAAGGGAGCCTCTGCATGAATGACGCGGCGTGTGCGCTGCGGATCGGGATGGGTTGCAAGGCGCAAAGCACAGCAATAGCGGGGCTATTGCGAGCATTTGCAACGCAGCAGTCCGCCCGAGACCGCAGATGCACGCGGTGCGATGATTCATGTAGAGGCTCCCCAGCTCCTTTGACGTGCGGCAGCGCCGCATCGCATGTTCTTTGGGGCGGTTTCTTGGGGGCACACCATGGCCCCCGGCCACAGGAACCTGTGCTGCAGCACACCGCCAGCTGGCAAGTCGCCAGCGGCTCCACAGAAAGCCCCAGCCTTCCATGAACACCCCCCTCACCCCCGTGCCGATCTCGCCCGTCGAGGACATCGTGGCCGAGATGCGCGCCGGGCGCATCGTCATCCTGGTGGATGAAGAAGACCGCGAAAACGAAGGCGACCTCGTCCTGGCCGCCGACCACGTGACGCCCGAGGCCATCAACTTCATGGCCCGCTTCGGCCGGGGCCTGATCTGCCTGACGCTCACGCGCGAGCGCTGCGAGTTCCTCAAGCTGCCGCCCATGGCCACGCGCAACGGCACCGTGTACAGCACGGCCTTCACGGTGTCCATCGAAGCCGCCGAGGGCGTGACCACCGGCATCTCGGCAGCCGACCGCGCGCGCACCATCCAGGTCGCCGTATCGAGGAACAGCCAGGCCACCGATCTGGTGCAGCCCGGCCACATCTTCCCGCTGCAGGCCGTGGACGGCGGCGTGCTCATGCGCGCGGGCCACACCGAGGCCGGCTGCGACCTCTCCGCCATGGCCGGCTGCAGCCCCTCCGCCGTGATCTGCGAGATCATGAAAGACGACGGCACCATGGCGCGCCTGCCCGACCTGCAGGTCTTCGCCGCCGAGCACGGCATCAAGATCGGCACCATCGCCGACCTGATCGAGCACCGCATCCGCAACGAATCGCTGGTCGAGATGGTGGGCACGCGCACACTGCAAACGGCCTACGGCGAGTTCACCACCCACGCCTTCCGCGACAAGCCCAGTGGCGCAGTGCACCTGGCCCTGGTCAAGGGGCAATGGAGCGCCGACGACGTGGTGCCCGTGCGCGTGCACGAGCCGCTGTCGGTGCTCGACGCGCTCGAACTCAACCGCTCCATGCACTCGTGGGGCCTGGACACCAGCCTGCACTACATCGCCAGCAAGGGCCAGGGCGTGGCCGTCCTGCTCAACTGCGGCGAAAGCGCCGCACAGCTGCTCGCCCAGTTTGAAGGCACCGCCCGCGCGGCCCAGGCCCCCGAGCGCGGCCGCATGGACCTGCGCACCTACGGCGTGGGCGCGCAGATCCTGCGCGAATGCGGAGTGCACAAGATGCAGCTCATGGGCCAGCCCCGCCGCATGCCCAGCATGGCGGGCTACGGACTCGAAATCACCGGCTACATCCCCAAAGAATAAAAGGAATAACCATGTTTGGCGCAGAAAAAGGAACAGCAGACCGGCTCGACGGCAAGAAGCTGCACATCGGCATCGTGCAGGCCCGCTTCAACGAGAGCGTCACCAACGCGCTGGCCACGGCCTGCCGCGCTGCACTGCTCGACCTGGGCGTGCAGGAAAAGCACATCACCCACGTGCTGGTGCCCGGCGCCCTCGAAGTGCCCGTGGCGCTGCAGGCCCTGGCCGAGCGCGACGAGTTCGACGCACTGATCGCGCTGGGCTGCATCATCCGTGGCGAGACCTACCACTTCGAGCTGGTAGCCAACGAATCCGGCGCGGCTGTCTCGCGCATCGCGCTCGACTACCAGGTGCCCGTGGCCAACGCCATCCTGACCACCGAGAACCTCGACCAGGCCGTGGCGCGCCAGACCGAGAAGGGGCGCGACGCCGCCTACGTGGCCGTGGAAATGGCCAACCTGCTGGACGCGCTGTCATGAGCGAGCACACCCCTGCCAATCCCGCCCCCAAGCAAAAGCGCACCGGCCTGACCAGCACGGGCGCNNTCCAACCGCAGCCGCGCGCGCGAGTTTGCGCTGCAGGCGCTCTACCAGCACCTGGTGGGCCGCAACGAGGCCACGGCCATCGACGCCTTCACGCGCGACCTGGCGGGCTTCCACAAGGCCGATGCCGCGCACTACGACGCATTGCTGCACGGCTGCATCGAGAGCGCCGCGCAACTGGACGCGCTCATCACCCCGCTGCTCGACCGCAAGATGACTGACATCTCGCCCATCGAACATGCGGTGATGTGGATGGGCGTGTACGAATTTCAGCACTGCCTGGACGTGCCGTGGCGCGTGGTGCTCAACGAATGCATCGAGCTGGCCAAAGAGTTCGGCGGCACCGACGGCCACAAGTATGTCAACGGCGTGCTCGGTGGCCTGGCGCCCCAGCTGCGCGCCGACGAGGTGGCGGCCGACAAGGCCACCCCCTCCGGCGCACCGCGCTGAGACCCTGTTCGCGGCGGGCCACCCGCCCGCCTTCTGACACCCCGCCACCCGCGGGACGGAACCTCTCCCCCATGAAAATTTCCACCCGCGCCGGACGCATCGAACCGTTTTATGTGATGGAAGTGGCCAAGGCCGCGCAGGCGCTGGCGCGCGAGGTGGCCGGCACGCGCGAGCCGATGATCTTCCTGAACATCGGCGAGCCCGACTTCACCGCACCGCCGCTGGTGCAGGAGGCTGCCCAGCGCGCCGTGCAGAGCGGTGCCACGCAGTACACGCAGTCGCTCGGCCTGGAGCAGCTGCGCGAGCGCATCAGCGGCTGGTACGCACAGCGCTTTGGCGTCGATGTGCCCGCACGGCGCATTGTGGTCACGGCGGGCGCCTCGGCCGCGCTGCAGCTCGCCTGCCTGGCACTGATCGACGCGGGCGACGAGATCCTGATGCCCGACCCGAGCTATCCCTGCAACCGCCACTTTGTGAGCGCGGCCGAGGGCACAGCGGTGCTGATCCCCACCACGGCGCAGGAGCGCTTCCAGCTGAGCGCCGACAAGGTGCGCGCCGCCTGGAACACCAAGACGCGCGGCGTGCTGCTGGCCTCGCCCTCCAACCCCACGGGCACCTCGATCGCACCCGACGAGCTGCGCCGCATCCACGGCGTGGTGCAGGAGCGTGGCGGCATCACGCTGATCGACGAGATCTACCTGGGCCTGAGCTACGACGATGCGTATGGCCAGACGGCGCTGGCCATCGACGACAACATCATCAGCATCAACAGCTTCAGCAAATACTTCAACATGAC
>DMZZ01000315.1:3360-5999 GCA_003484805.1 Comamonadaceae bacterium
TACGAGCGCCGCCGCGCCGAGTTCAAGGCCCGGCGCGATTACTTCATTCCCGAGCTGCAGCGCCTGGGCTTGTCGGTGCCCGTGATGCCCGACGGCGCCTTCTACGCCTGGGCCGACTGCAGCGCTGCCTGCGAGCGCCTGGGCGTGAACGGCAGCTGGGACTTCGCTTTCGAACTCATGCGCAAGGCCCACCTGGCCGTGACGCCGGGGCGAGACTTCGGCACCTTTGATCCGCAGCGCTTCGTACGCTTCTCCACCGCCAACTCCATGGCGCAGCTGCAGGAATCGGTGGCGCGCCTCCAAACCCTGCTGGGCTGACGAGATGCCCATGGCTTTCCAGTTCCCCGTCCGCATTTACTGGGAAGACACCGATGCCGGCGGCATCGTGTTCTACGCCAACTACCTGAAGTTCTTCGAGCGTGCGCGCACCGAGTGGCTGCGCTCTCTCGGCCTCTCGCAGCATGCTGCTGCGGGAACAAACGGGCGGCATGTTTGTCGTAACCGATGCCCGCCTGCGCTACCTGCGCCCGGCCCGCCTGGACGACCAACTCATTGTTACCGCCCAGTTGGAAGAAAAAGGCCGCGCATCCTTGACAATCGTGCAGCAGGCGCTATTAAATCAAGAGCACATGAACCCTGGCGAACCCGTCCTGCTGAGCGAAGGCACCATCCGCATCGGCTGGGTGGATTCCGCCACCCTGCGCCCCTCCCGCATCCCCGGCCACATCCTGGAACAACTTTCATGAATTCCCAAGACATGTCGATCCTCAACCTGGTGCTGCATGCCAGCTGGGTGGTGCAACTCGTCATGGTGCTGCTGCTGGGCGTCTCCATCGCCAGCTGGGCCGCCATCTTCCGCAAGCTGTTCAGCCTCAAGCGCGTCAAGTCGCTCAATGACGAATTCGAGCGCGATTTCTGGTCCGGCACCAGCCTCAACGACCTGTACGCCAGCGCCGCACAGAACGCCAAGAACGCCGGTCCCATGGAACGCATCTTTGCCAGCGGCATGCGCGAATACCAGAAGCTGCGCGAGCGCCGCATCAGCGACCCGGGCACCCTGCTCGACGGTGCACGCCGCGCCATGCGCGCGAGCTTCCAGCGCGAGATGGACGTGGTCGAGTCCAGCCTGTCGTTTCTTGCCTCGGTCGGCTCGGTGTCGCCCTATGTCGGTCTGTTTGGCACGGTGTGGGGCATCATGCACGCCTTCACCGGCTTTGCCGGCATGGAGCAGGTCACCCTGGCCACCGTGGCGCCAGGCATTGCCGAGGCGCTGGTGGCCACGGCCATCGGTCTGTTCGCGGCCATTCCGGCCGTGATCGCCTACAACCGCTTCGCACGCGACATCGACCGCGTGGCCATCCACCAGGAGACCTTCATCGAGGAGTTCTCCAACATCCTGCAGCGCAACCTGGGCGCGCAGCCCGCCACCTCGGCCTCCGGCCACTAAGGAAAGCCGCCCATGCCCGCAATGGCCTCCCGTGGTGGTGGACGCCGCCGCACCATCAACGAGATCAACATGGTGCCCTTCATCGACGTGATGCTGGTGCTGCTCATCATCTTCATGGTGACGGCGCCCATGCTCACGCCGGGCATGGTGGACGTGCCCAGCGTGGGCAAGAGCAAGAACCAGCCCAAGATCTTCGCCACCGTGATCGTGAACAAGGATGGCTCGCTGCGCTTCAAGACGCGCGACGCCGAACGCACGCTCAGCCAGCGCGAGATCGGCGACGCCGCGTTGCGCTGGCAGCAGGCCCAGGCCGGCGAATCCGCCGTGGTCATCGCGGCCGAGAAGAGCGTGCAGTACGAAACCGTGGTCAAGGCCATGGACGCGCTGCAGAAGGCCGGTGTCCAGCGCGTGGGCCTGTCCGTCAAGCAGGGCGGCTGAACGCCCCTTTCCCGCATGCACGCCCAAGACGACCGCGACCAGTTCGCACCGCCCCGCCCACCGGCGCGCGTGCGCGCCATCGCGCTGGCGGTGCTGGCGCATGTGCTGCTGGTCGTGGCCCTGACCTGGGGCGTGAACTGGAAGACCAGCTCCGACCAGCCCGCCGTGCAGGCCGAGCTGTGGGCCGCCGTGCCGCAACAGGCCGCGCCGCGCGCCGAACCCGAGCCGCAGCCCGAGCCTACCCCCACACCCACGCCGCCGCCCGAACCCATTCCTGTTCCCACCCCTGCACCGCCTCCCCCGCCCCCGCCGCGCCAGGCCGAGCCCGACACGCGCGAGGCTGACCTGGCCATCGAGCGCGAGAAGAAGCGCATCGAGAAGGAAAAGAAGGAGCGCCAGCAACAGCTCGAACGCGAGAAGCGCGAGCGCGAACGCAAGGAAGAAGAACGCCGCGCCCAGGAAAAGGAACGCCTGCAGAAAGAAAAAGAGAAGGAAAAGCAGCGCGAGAAGGAACGCCTGGAAAAGCTGGAGAAGCAAAAACAGCTCGCCGAGGAAAAGAAGCACCAGGAAGCCGAGGACAAGCGCAAGCAGGAAGCCAAACAAGAGGCCATTGAAAAAGCCAACGCCAAGGCCGCCGAAGCCCGGCGCCAGGAAAACCTGCGCCGCATGCAGGGCCTGGCCGGTGCCACCGGTGGCGAGAACGCCACGGGCACGGCCCAGCGCGATGCTGGCCCCTCGGGCAGCTACGGTGGCA
>DMZZ01000110.1:0-8081 GCA_003484805.1 Comamonadaceae bacterium
CTCATGCGCATGCGCAGCCTGAACATCGCCTTCGCGGCCTGAACCGAGGGCCGCAGCGCGCTCTCGCAGCGCATCGCAGCCGCAAAACAGCGCCATGGCGCCCCCCAGGACGGGTCTGCTCGCCGTACCCGACTTCACTCGCGGCGCTCGGCCCGCTGGGCTCCGCGAAAGTCCCACTGCGCAGATCCGCTGGGTTGACGGGCAATTTATTCACGGCTTCTCAGACCAGAGCCAGCCCCCGCGCAAGCGTCGCCTCGCAGCACTGGGGGCGTCTCCCTGCCCGCATCGCGCAGCGATGCGAGAGCGGGGGAAGGCGCCGAAGTCGACACAGGGGGGTCAGATATGCAATGCGTGCCCCAGCGCACGCAAGGCGGCCTCCTGCACCGCCTCGCCCAGCGTGGGATGGGCATGGATGGTGTCCGCGATGTCCTCCAGCCGCGCGCCCATCTCGATGGACTGGGTGAAGACCGCCGTCAGCTCGGCCACGCCCTGGCCCACGGCCTGCCAGCCGAGGATCAGGTGGTTGTCACGCCGCGCCACCACGCGCACGAAGCCTCCGGTGGCTTCCAGCGTCATCGCGCGGCCGTTGGCGGCGAACGGGAAGGCTGCGTCGATGCAGTCCAGCCCCGCGGCGCGCGCCTCGCCGGGCGTGCGCCCGACGACCACGACCTCGGGGTCGGTGAAGCACACGGCGGGGATGGCCATGGGCTCGAAGCGCCGGTTCTTGCCCGCAATCACCTCGGCCACCACCTCGCCCTGCGCCATGGCGCGGTGCGCGAGCATGGGGTCGCCCGTGATGTCGCCGATGGCCCAGACGTTGCGCATGGAGGTGCGGCATTGCGCATCCACCGCCACATGGCGCCCGGCCATGTCGAGCTGCAGCGATTCGAGCCCGAAGCCCATGGTGCGCGGCTTGCGGCCCACGGCCACGAGCACGCGGTCGGCGGGCAGCGCGAACTCGTCGGCGCGCGCGCTGCGCACGCGCACACCGTGCTGCGCGTCGTAGCCCTGCACGCTGCAGCCCAGGTGCAGCACGACGCCGCTCTTCTCCAGCGCGTCGAGCACGGGCTGGGTCAGTTCCTCGTCGTAGCCGGGCAGCACGCGTTCGGCCGCCTCGACCACGGCAACCTCCACGCCCAACTTGCGGTAGGCCATGCCCAGCTCCAGCCCGATGTAGCCCGCGCCGACTACGACCAGGCGGCGCGGCAGGCTCTCGGGCGCCAGCGCGCCGGTGGACGAGACGACCGCGCCGCCGAACGGCAGCATGGGCAGCTCGACCGGCTCGGAGCCCGTAGCCAGCAGCAGGTGTTCGCCGCGCACGCGCACGGGCTCGCCGCCTTCGGCGGGCTGCACGGTCACGGTCTTGCCGTCCTCGATGTGCGCCCAGCCCTTGTGCACCTGCACGCCGGCCTTGCGCAAAAGCGCGCCCACACCGCCGGTGAGGCGCTTGACGATGCCGTCCTTCCAGCGCACGGTCTGCGCGATGTCGATGCTGGGCTCCTGCACGCGGATGCCCAGCGGCGAGCCGTGGGCCTGGTGGCGCGCGCGCTCGAACTCGTGCGCGGCGTGGATCAGCGCCTTGGACGGAATGCAGCCGATGTTGAGGCAGGTGCCGCCCAGGCTCTCACCCTCGACCAGCACGGTGGGAACGCCGAGCTGGCCAGCTCGAATGGCAGCCACATAGCCGCCGGGACCGCCGCCGATGACCAGCAGCTTGGTGGTGATTTCCTTCATCAGAACTTGTCCTTCAATATTTTGACGCCACGTTGGGGCGCAATCGGGATGAGTTTGCGGTCTTGGTGCGCAGCATGGGCTGGTGGCCCATGCAAGCAGCAAGGGCGTGAAATCGCCCGATTTCGCCCCAACCCGGAGGGCAGTGCTCTTTTCGGGCGGTCTGCAGCGTTGCGGCGCTTGCCCATAGCCGGGCTATGGGCAAGCGCCGCGCCTTGCATCCCATCCCGAAAAGAGCACTGCGTGGCGCCAAAATATCGATGGACAAGTTCTTACTCCACGAACAGCAGGGCCGGGGTTTCGAGCAGCGCGCGCATGGCCTGGATGAATTGTGCCGCGTCCATGCCGTCGACCACGCGGTGGTCGAAGGAGGACGAGAGGTTCATGAGCTGGCGCGCCACCACCTGGCCATTGCGGAACATGGGCCGCTCGACCATGCGGTTGACGCCGACGATAGCCACCTCGGGGTGGTTGATGACCGGCGTGCTGGCGATGCCGCCCAGCGCCCCCAGGCTGGTGAGAGTGATGGTCGAGCCCGACAGCTCTTCGCGCGGGGCCTTGCCACTGCGCGCGCCTTCGGCCACGCGCGCGATACCCGCCGCGCAGGCCCACAGGTCCAGCGCCTCGGCATGGCGCAGCACCGGCACCATGAGGCCGCCGTCGGTCTGCGTGGCCACGCCCAGGTGCACGGCCGCGTGGCGCGTGACCACGCCGGCCTCGTCGTCGAAGCGGGCGTTGATCTGCGGAAAATCACGCAGCGCCAGCACCATGGCCCGCGCCAGGAAGGGCAGCAGCGTGAGCTTGCCGCGCGTGGCACCGTGGAGCTTGTTGAGCTGCTGGCGCAAGGCTTCCAGCTCGGTCACGTCCACCTCTTCCACATAGCTGAAGTGCGGAATGCGGCGCTTGGCCTCCTGCATCTTCTGCGCGATCTTGCGGCGCAGGCCGATGACGGGGATCTGCTCCTCGCCATCGCGCTCCACGTAAGGCGAAGCACCCTGCCCCGGCGCCTGGCCGCCACCGGCCAGGTAGGCATCCAGGTCGTCGTGCAGGATGCGCCCGGCCGGGCCGCTGCCGTGCACGTAGCGCAGCTCCACGCCCAGGTCCCGCGCCCGGCGGCGCATCGCCGGCGAGGCCAGCGGGCGCTCGTCCGCAGTGCGCGGCACCACGGCGGCGCGGGGCGCCGCCGTGGGCCGCGCGGCCGCAGGTGCCACAACGGGGGTGGGCGCCGGGGGCGCCTCGGATGCTACTGAAACAGGAGCTACTGGCGCTTTATGGACGGGTTCTGGAGCCGCATTTTGCTTCAAATTTCCGTCCCCCTCCACCTCCAGCCGCACGAGTTCGGAACCCACGGCGATGGACTGGCCCACGACACTGCCCAGCGCCAGCACCTTGCCCGCCACGGGTGAAGGAATTTCCACCGTGGCCTTGTCGGTCATCACGTCGGCGATGGGCTGGTCTTCGGCCACCACGTCGCCGGGCTGGACATGCCAGGCTACCAGTTCCACTTCGGCAATGCCCTCGCCAATGTCGGGCACGCGGATTACATAAATACCCATGTCATGCCTCCACTGCACGCTTGAGGGCCGCGCCCACACGCGCGGGGCCCGGGAAATAGGCCCATTCCTGGGCGTGCGGGTAGGGTGTGTCCCAGCCGGTCACGCGCTCGATGGAGGCTTCCAGGTGGTAGAAGCATTCCTTCTGCACCAGCGCCGTGAGTTCGGCGCCGAAGCCGCTGGTGCCCGTGGCCTCGTGCACCACGACGCAGCGGCCGGTCTTCTTCACGGAGCTGACGATGGTCTCCAGGTCCAGCGGCCAGATGGAGCGCAGGTCGATGATCTCGGCGTCGATGCCGGCCTCGCGCGCGGCGCATTCGCTCACCCAGACCATGGTGCCGTAGGTCAGCACCGTGACGGCCTTGCCGGGGCGGAACACGGCGGCGCTGTCGAGCGGCACCGTGTAGTAGCCCTCGGGCACGTTGCCCATGGCATGCTTCGACCAGGGCACGACCGGACGGTCGTGGTGGCCGTCGAACGGGCCGTTGTAGAGGCGCTTGGGCTCCAGGAAGATGACCGGGTCGTCGTTCTCGATGGACGCGATCAGCAGGCCCTTGGCGTCGTACGGGTTGCTCGGCATCACCGTGCGCAGGCCGCACACGTGGGTGAAGATGGCCTCAGGGCTTTGGCTGTGCGTCTGGCCGCCGTAGATGCCGCCGCCGCAGGGCATGCGGATGGTGATGGGCGCGGTAAAGTCGCCCGCCGAGCGGTGGCGCAGGCGCGCCGCCTCGGAGACGATCTGGTCCATGGCCGGGTAGAAGTAGTCGGCGAACTGGATCTCCACCACCGGGCGCAGCCCGTAGGCCCCCATGCCCACGGCCGTGCCGACGATGCCGCCCTCGGAAATCGGCGCGTCGAAGCAGCGCGACTTGCCGTACTTGGCCTGCAGGCCCTCGGTGACGCGGAACACGCCACCGAAGTAGCCCACGTCCTGCCCGTACACGACGACGTTGTCGTCGCGTTCCATCATCGCGTCCAGGCCCGAGCGCAGCGCCTGGATCATGGTCATCGGCACGGTCCCTGCCGTGGCCGCCTTGTCTTTTTCTTGCGTTTCCATGGCTCAGACCCCCAGTTGCTGGCGCTGCCGGCGCAGGTGCTCCGGCATGTCCTTGTACACATCGTCGAACATCGTGGCGGCGCTCGGCACGCGGCCGTCGAGCAGCGTGCCGTGGCTCTCGGCCTCCTTCTGCGCGGCGATCACCTCAAGCTCCAGCTCCTTCTGGGCCTGGGCGTGGCGCTCCTCGCTCCACTCGCCGATGGCGATCAAGTGCTGTTTGAGGCGCTCAATCGGATCGCCCAGGGGGAAGCGCTGCCAGTCATCGGCGGGGCGGTACTTGGACGGGTCGTCCGAGGTGGAATGCGGGCCGGCGCGATAGGTCACCCACTCGATCAGCGTGGGGCCGTGGTTGGCGCGCGCGCGCTGCGCCGCCCACTGCGAGGCGGCGTAGATGGCCAGGAAGTCGTTGCCGTCCACGCGCAGCGAGGCGATGCCGCAGCCCACGCCGCGCTGGGCGAAGGTGGTGCTTTCGCCGCCCGCGATAGCCTGGAAGGTGGAGATGGCCCACTGGTTGTTGACCACGTTGAGGATCACCGGCGCGCGGTACACGTGGGCGAAGGTCAGCGCGGTGTGGAAGTCGGACTCGGCCGTGGCGCCGTCGCCGATCCAGGCGGAAGCGATCTTGGTGTCGCCCTTGATTGCCGAGGCCATGGCCCAGCCCACGGCCTGGATGACCTGGGTGGCCAGGTTGCCCGAGATCGAGAAGAAGCCCGCGCGCTTGTACGAGTACATCACGGGCAGCTGGCGGCCCTTGAGCGGGTCGCGCTCGTTGCTCATGAGCTGGCAGATCAGCTCCGACATGGGCACATCGTCGCGCGAGAGCAGCAGCCCCTGCTGGCGGTAGGTGGGAAAGCACATGTCGCCGTCTTCCAGCGCCAGCGCATGGGCCACGGCGATGGCCTCCTCGCCCAGGCACTGCATGTAGAACGAGAGCTTCTTCTGGCGCTGTGCGACCAGCATGCGTGCATCGAAGATGCGCGTCTTGACCATGGCCCGCAGCCCACGGCGCAGGCGCTCGGGGTGGATGGCCGGGGCCCAGGGGCCGACGGCGCGGCCGTCGTCATCGAGCACACGCACCAGGCTGTTGGCCAGGTCGGCTGTCTCGGCGGCGGGGGAATCGGGGGAAGGTCTGCGTACTGCGCCTGCAGGCGTGACGCTGAGATAGGAAAAGTCGGTCTTGCAGCCCGGCCGCCCAGTAGGCTCCGGCACATGCAGCCGAAGGGCTGTGTGCGATGTCATCCACGGTCTCCGCACGCGATTGTGTCGCGCGCTTGCGTTATGGGATTGGGATGCAACGCCGGGGTGTTGGCGCCGCATCCCCCTCTTTGCGCTGTAGCGCAGCCGTGGATTCTATGCCTGCGCAAGGCCGGTCGCCAGCCCCGGCAAAGGGCCTGGCGACAGCAGGGTCAGCGCGTGACCTTGCCCTGCACGCCCTCGACCAGCCAGTTCATGCCGAGGATCTGGGCGTCACCGAGCGTCTGCCCCTTGGCAATCACCTCGTGGCCCTCGTTGTCACGCACGGCGGCCTGCGCGGCGTGGAAGGGGTGCAGCTTGCCCGCGGCGATGTCCTTCTGGCGCGCCAGCACTTCCTGCTGCACGGCCGACGGCACCTTGCTACCGAAATCACCCACGCGGATCATGCCGTCCTTCACGCCGCCCCAGACGTTGCCGCTCTTCCAGGTGCCGCTCTGCACGGCGCGCACGCGCGCCGTGTAGTAGTCGCCCCACTGGTGCGTGACCGCCACGATCTGGGCGTCGGGCCCCACGCGGCGCATGTCGGAGTGGTAGGCCACGGCCATCTTGCCGCGCTCCTGCGCCGCCGCCATCACCGCGGTGGAGCCGGTGTGGAAGGCCAACACGTCCACGTCCTGGTTGAACAGGACCATGGCGGCATCACGCTCCTTGGGAGGGTCGAACCAGACGTTGAGCCACACCACCTTCACCGTGGCCTGCAGATTCACCGAGCGCATGCCCAGCGCAAAGGCATTGATGCCCTGCAGCACCTCGGGAATGGGGAAGCCCGCCACGTAGCCGACCACACCGGTCTTGCTCATGCGGCCCGCCGCGATGCCCGCGAGGTAGCGGCCCTCGTAGTAGCGCGCGTTGGCCGTGGCCACGTTGGGTGCCAGCTTGTAGCCGGTGATGGATTCGAACCTCACGTCGGGAAAGTCCTGCGCCACCTTGAGCGTGGGTTCCATGTAGCCGAAGCTGGGCGTGAAAATGATCTTGTGACCCGTGGCGGCGAGGTCGCGGATCACGCGCTCGGCGTCCTGCCCTTCGGGCACGTTCTCGATGAAGGTGGTCTTCACCTGGCTGCCCAGAGCCGCCTCGACCGACTTGCGCCCCTCCTCGTGCTGGCGCGTCCAGCCCGCCTCCGTGATGGGCGAGACATAGACAAAACCGGCCTTCACGGGCGCGACAGGCGTCCTGGGCGTGGCTGGGGTCTGGGAAAAAACGGGGGCGAAAAAACAGGCGGCCGCGAGCGCAGCAGCGAGGTTTTTGTACATGGTGTTCCTCTACATGGTCCCGAAAACAAAAAGCAAAAGACCGCCGGGACAGCGGTCTTTTGCTTTGGATTTTATCAGGCCGCGCACGTGCGTGCGGGCCTGCCCCCGCCGGTTCAGCGTGCGGGAACGATCACCGTGGTGCCGCCGGTGCTGCCCGTATTGCCTGTTGCACCCGTCTCACCGGTGGCGCCGGTCCCACCGGTTGCGCCCGTCGCACCGGTATAGCCCGTGGCTCCTGTAGCGCCGGTGTAACCCGTGGCACCGACACCGCCCGTGTTGCCCGTGTTGCCGGTCGCGCCGGTGTAGCCGGTACGACCCTGGGCGCCGGTATCACCCGTGGCGCCCTGCGGACCCGCTGGGCCCGCTGGAAGCGAAAAGCAGGCCGTCAAACCCACCGTCATCAGTGCTGCAACCATCAAACGTACGTATTTCATGACATTGTCCTTGGAGAAACGTTGAGAGAACCGCCCATCTCCGTGCGAGCAATCCTCGGGAATGGAACCACGGGTCCAGAAACCCGCAACCACCATGGCAGCAAGAGTACGCACATCGCAGCCATTGCTCTGTGCGCTACAGCGCTTAGGCGGGGGTTTTGATACCAGTGGCAGCAAAGGCACACAGGCTCTCATCTATGTTCGCTAGCGTACGGACGGCGGCGCGGTGCAGAACTACCCTTGCAACGTCCGTACCCCCCTTTCTGGCGGCATGCCTGTCCGCAGAGGGTCGCGGTCATTCACAAGCCAATACACGTCAACGACTGGAGCATCACCATGATCATTCGCACCCTCCTCACCGCAGCCCTTGCTGCCGCCACCCTGCTCACCGCCACCGGCTGCGCCGTCAGCCGCGGCCAGGAAACCGTCGGTGCCTACATCGACGACGCAGGCATCACCACGGCCGTGAAATCGCGCCTGTTCGAAGACAAGCGGGTTGCCGGTTCATCGATCAGCGTCGAAACGCTGAACGGCACCGTGATGCTGTCCGGCTTTGCCAAGAGCTCTGTCGAAAAGAACGCTGCCGAAAGCATCACCCGGCAGGTCAACGGCGTGCGCTCGATCAAGAACGAGATCGCCATCCGTCCCTGACCCTTTCTTCACGACCATCCACCCATCAACACACAAGGAGTTCGCATGAACTGGGACCAAATCAAGGGCAACTGGAAACAAGTCGCCGGCAAGGCACAGGAGCAATGGGGCAAGCTCACCAAAGACGACCTCGATGTCGTCGCCGGGC
>DMZZ01000043.1:0-2999 GCA_003484805.1 Comamonadaceae bacterium
TCGCGCGCGCCGAAACCCTGGTGCGTGTGCGTTCCGTCGAGGATCTGGAGGCGTTCCGGGCCGATCCCGTGCGGGGCCAGGCCCCGGTTTTCGTGCTCGGCGGGGGCAGCAACGTGGTCCTGACCGGGGACGTCAGCGGCGTGGTCCTCAAGGTGGAGATCCGGGGGCGGCGGTTGGTGCAGGAAACTCCCGGCGCCTGGATCGTCGAGGTCGGCGCGGGCGAGCCCTGGCACGGCACCGTGGCCTGGACGCTGGCCCAGGGCTGGCCCGGGCTGGAGAACCTGGCCCTGATTCCCGGCACCGTGGGGGCCGCGCCGGTGCAGAACATCGGCGCCTATGGCGTGGAGCTGCAGGACCGGTTCGATTCGCTGGACGCCCTGGATCTGGCCACCGGGCAGACCTTCACGCTCGACGCGGCCCAGTGCGCCTTTGGCTACCGCGACTCCGTGTTCAAGCATGCACCCGCGCAACCCGGCGTGCCCGGCAGCCTGCCGCGCGGCATGGGGCTGGCGGGCCGGGCGGTCATCACGCAGGTGCGTTTTCGCCTGCCCAAGCCCTGGAAGCCGGAACTCGGTTACCTCGAACTGGAGCGCCGCGCCGCCGAACTGGGAGGTGCGCAGCCCACGGCACAGCAGATTTTCGACTGGGTGTGCGAAATCCGCCGCGCCAAGCTGCCCGACCCGGCCGTGCTGGGCAACGCCGGCAGCTTCTTCAAGAACCCCACGGTCACGCCCGAGCAGTGCCAGGACATCATTGCGCGCGACCCGAAAATCGTGCACTACCCCATGCCCGACGGCAGCATCAAGCTGGCGGCGGGCTGGCTCATCGATGCCTGCGGCTGGAAGGGCAAGACGGTGGGCAAGGCGGCGGTGTACGAAAAGCAGGCCCTGGTACTCGTCAACCGGGGCCACGGCCAGGACAGTGTGACCGGTGGCGAGGTCATGACCCTGGCCAAGGCGATCCAGACCAGTGTGTACGAGCGCTTCGGCATCCGGCTGGAGCCCGAGCCAGTGGTGATTTGATGCTGTTCAAAATATAGCTGCTAGCGCTTGCTGCATAAGCGCTGGAGGCTGAAAAACCCATGAAAAAACCGCCTGAGGGCGGTTTTTTCATGGCTGTGCGGGGCGCAGGCTTACTTGTCGTCGTTGCTCAGCTGTGGCAGCGGCGAGCCCTGGCCCAGCGTCAGCAGGCCGGACTGGGCATAGGTCATCAGCTTGGCGCGCGTGTCCACGATGTCGAGGTTGCGCATGGTCAGCTGGCCGATGCGGTCGAGTGGCGAGAACGGCGCGTCTTCCACCTTTTCCATCGACAGGCGCTCGGGTGCGTAGGTCAGGTTGGGCGATTCGGTGTTGAGCAGCGAATAGTCGTTGCCGCGGCGTAGCTCCAGCGTGACGGTGCCGGTGATGGCGCGCGCCACCCAGCGCTGGGCGGTTTCGCGCAGCATGATGGCCTGGGGGTCGAACCAGCGGCCCTGGTAGAGCAGGCGGCCCAATTTCAGGCCGTTCATGCGGTACTGCTCGATGGTGTCTTCGTTGTGGATGCCGGTCACCAGGCGCTCGTAGGCGATGTGCAGCAGCGCCAGGCCGGGGGCCTCGTAGATGCCGCGGCTCTTGGCCTCGATGATGCGGTTTTCGATCTGGTCGCTCATCCCGAGGCCGTGGCGGCCACCGATGCGGTTGGCCTCCAGGATCAGCTCGACCGGGTCGGCGTATTCCTTGCCGTTGAGGGCCACGGGCTGGCCTTCGTTGAAGGTGACCGACACTTCCTCGGCCTTCACCACGACGTCGTCCTTCCAGAAGGCGACGCCCATGATGGGGTTGACGATGCGGATGCCGCTGCTCAGGAATTCGAGGTCTTTGGCTTCGTGCGTGGCGCCCAGCATGTTGCTGTCGGTGCTGTAGGCCTTCTCGGCACTCATCTTGTAGCCAAAGCCTTCCTTGGTCATGAAGGCCGACATCTCGGCGCGGCCACCCAGTTCGTCGATGAACTGCTGGTCCAGCCAGGGCTTGTAGATCTTGAGCGAGGGGTTGGTGAGCAGGCCGTAGCGGTAGAAGCGCTCGATGTCGTTGCCCTTGAAGGTGGAACCGTCGCCCCAGATGTGGACGTCGTCGTCCTTCATGGCCGACACCAGCATGGTGCCCGTGACGGCGCGGCCCAGCGGCGTGGTGTTGAAGTAGGTCACGCCGGCGGTGCTGATGTGGAAGGCGCCGGCCTGCAGCGCGGCGATGCCTTCGTGGGCGAGCTGCGTGCGGCAGTCGATCAGGCGCGCGGCTTCGGCGCCGTATTCCATGGCCTTGCGCGGGATGGCGTCGTAGTCGGGCTCGTCGGGCTGGCCCAGGTTGGCCGTGTAGGCGTAGGGAAGGGCGCCCTTGTTCTTCATCCAGCGCAGGGCCGCGCTGGTGTCTAGGCCGCCGGAGAAGGCAATGCCGACCTTCTGGCCGAGGGGGAGGTTCTGGAGGATGGTTGCCATGGAAGCTTTCTCAAAAATGATAGCTGCTTGCGCTTTCTAAATAAGCGCTGAAGGCTGAAAATACTCTAAATTTCAGCCGAAATGGCAGATGTAGTGGTAGGCCTCGGTCACGCGAATGTCGAACTTCGAGTTGCCGGGCACATTGAATTGCTCCCCGGCGGAGGACTTCACCCAGGTGTCGCTTCCGGCAAGCTTGTATTCGCACGATCCGGCCACGCATTCCATGATTTCGGGCGCGCCGGTGTTGAACGTCAGCGTGGCGGGCAGCACGACGCCGACCGATTTCTTCGTCCCATCGGGGAAGGTGATGCCGTGGCTCACGCACTTGCCGTCAAAGTACACATTGGCCTGGGTGGTGACGGACACGCCGTCGATTTTTTCGGTGGTCATGGAAGGGGGAGGTGGTGCAGAGACAAACCTTGGATTTTAGGGCACTGGCCCCGGGACGTCCCGCATCTACGGTCGCCCAAAAGGAAAGAGCCCGCTGGGGGCTCTTTCTGAATGGGGGGCAGGGTTCAGCGATCGTAGG
>DMZZ01000042.1:0-448 GCA_003484805.1 Comamonadaceae bacterium
CCTTGGGGTGCATCAGGCCGATCTGGCGCTCCTGGGGCGATTGCGCCACCTGCGCATCGATGCGGTGCATCCCGGCGGTCAGTTCGACGCGAGGCAGCGCCAGCTGCGGTCCGTCCTGGGCCGGCGTGGCGGGGGACCACAGCACCAGCACGGTCGCCACAAAGGCCGTCAGCGCGGTCGAGAGGGGGGCGGGAGTGCGGCGCGCGGGGGAGCGGCCGGCGAAAGGCGTCGTGGTCATGGGCAGATGGATTCAGCGTTTGCAAACAGGTGAACGGTAACAGGGGCCAATGCAGATCTGAAAGACGGCCTGCATGGGCTGGCGATTTTGAAGCACCCGGATGGGCCCTTGCGAGATCGTAAACACGCTCTGAGACGTCGCACGGGGTCGGAAAAATCCACAGCGCAGGCCCGCTGGATCAAAAAAGGGTGAATTTGTGCACTTGCATTT
>DMZZ01000042.1:679-889 GCA_003484805.1 Comamonadaceae bacterium
GGCAAGAAGACCCTGGAGCCCGATGCGAACATCATCAAGCTGCCCAACATCAGCGCCTCGGTGGGCCAGCTGATCGCCTGCATCAAGGAACTGCAGGGCAAGGGCTATGCGATCCCGGATTACCCCGAAGACCCCAAGACCGAAGAAGAAAAGGCGATCCGCGCGCGCTATGCCAAGTGCATTGGCAGCGCTGTGAACCCCGTGCTGCGC
>DMZZ01000042.1:1043-3217 GCA_003484805.1 Comamonadaceae bacterium
TTCATGAGCAAGAAGGCGCTGGTCGAGTTCTAT
The DNA here is from genome assembly GCA_003484805.1 of Comamonadaceae bacterium. Classification (GTDB taxonomy): domain Bacteria; phylum Pseudomonadota; class Gammaproteobacteria; order Burkholderiales; family Burkholderiaceae_C; genus Simplicispira. The sequence continues at coordinate 1,077 of DMZZ01000042.1, forward strand.
GAAAAAGAAATTGAAGACGCGCACACGACGGGCGTGATGTTCTCGCTGCACGTCAAGGCCACGATGATGAAGGTTTCGCACCCCATCGTGTTCGGCCACTGCGTGAAGATTTTCTACAAGGACGCGTTTGCCAAACACGGCAAGCTGTTCGAAGAGCTGGGCGTGAACGTCAACAACGGCATGGCCAACCTGTATGAAAAAGTGGCCACTTTGCCCACCGCACAGCGCGAAGAGGTGCTGAAAGACCTGCACTCCTGCCACGCCACCCGCCCCGAGCTGGCCATGGTCGACTCGGCCAAGGGCATCACCAACTTCCATTCGCCCAACGACATCATCGTGGACGCGTCCATGCCCGCCATGATCAGGAACGGCGGCAAGATGTGGGGGGCGGATGGCCGCCTGAAAGACGTGAAGGCCGTGATGCCCGAATCGACCTTTGCCCGCATTTACCAGGAGATGATCAACTTCTGCAAATGGCACGGTGCGTTCGACCCTAAAACCATGGGCACGGTGCCCAACGTCGGCCTGATGGCCCAGCAGGCCGAAGAATACGGCTCGCACGACAAGACCTTTGAAATTACGGAAGACGGCGTAGCCAACATCACCGACCTGGCCACCGGCGAAGTGCTGCTGAGCCAGAACGTGGAAGAAGGCGACATCTGGCGCATGTGCCAGGTCAAGGACGCCGCCATCCGCGACTGGGTGAAGCTGGCCGTGAACCGTGCGCGCAACTCGGGCATGCCCGTGGTGTTCTGGCTCGACCAGTACCGCCCGCATGAGGCGCAGCTCATCACCAAGGTCAAGATGTACCTGCACGAGCACAACACCGTGGGCCTGGACATCCAGATCATGAGCCAGGTGCGCGCCATGCGCTACACGCTGGAGCGCGTGGTTCGCGGCCTGGACACCATCAGTGCCACCGGCAACATCCTGCGCGACTACCTCACCGATCTGTTCCCCATCATGGAACTGGGCACCTCGGCCAAGATGCTGTCCATCGTGCCCCTGATGGCCGGTGGCGGCATGTACGAAACGGGAGCGGGCGGCTCGGCCCCCAAGCATGTGCAGCAACTGGTGGAAGAAAACCACCTGCGCTGGGATTCTCTGGGCGAGTTCCTGGCCCTGGCCGTGTCGCTGGAAGACCTGGGCCTCAAGACCGGCAACGCCAAGGCCAAGGTGCTGGCCAAGACGCTGGACGCCGCTACCGGCAAGCTGCTGGACAACAACAAGAACCCTTCGCCCAAGACCGGCCAGCTCGACAACCGTGGCAGCCAGTTCTATCTGTCCCTGTACTGGGCGCAGGAGCTGGCCGCGCAGACCGACGATGCCGAGCTGGCAAAGTTGTTCGCCCCGCTGGCCAAGCAGCTGACCGACAACGAGCAGACCATCGTGGCCGAGCTGGCTGCCGTGCAGGGCCAGCCTGTGGACATCGGAGGCTACTTCCTGCCCGACGTTGCCAAGCTGGAAGCCGTCATGCGGCCTAGCCAGACCCTTAACGCGGTGCTCTCCGCCGTTGCCGCCTGACAGACCGATGGCTCCCTCTGATTCTGGGTAGCCACACCACAAGTCAACCGAGTTGCCGCGCTGCGGGCCCAGGCCTGCCGCGCGGCTTTTTTGTTTGCGGGTGATCATCCGAAACGTCAGGATGCGAAGGCCTGCAGGGCGTCGGCGCGCCCCTCGGCTACTTGAAGACTGAGGGTTTGCGCCCGGCAAAAGCGGTGGCCTGCACGACGGTGGAGCGGCTAAAATTCATGCGTTTTGCGGATTTTTCAAAACCCGTTGCAGTGACTTCCAACATCCCACCGGAGACTCCCGCCATGACCAGCTACCAGCACATCCAAGTGCCCGCCGAAGGCCAGAAAATCACCGTCAACGCCGACATGTCCCTCAACGTGCCGGACCAGCCCATCATCCCGTTCATCGAGGGCGACGGCACGGGTGCCGACATCACCCCCGTGATGCTCAAGGTGGTCGATGCCGCCGTGGCCAAGGCCTATGGCGGCAAGCGCAAGATCCACTGGATGGAAGTCTTTGCCGGGGAAAAATCCACCAAGGTGTACGGCCCCGACGTCTGGCTGCCCGAAGAAACGCTGCACGCCGTGCGCGACTACGTGGTCTCCATCAAGGGGCCCCTCACCACC
>DMZZ01000112.1:0-18569 GCA_003484805.1 Comamonadaceae bacterium
ACCAGCGCCATGCCGTGGCTGATGGCCTGGGCGCACTGTTCGGCGCTCATGGCCGGGCCGGTGCTGGCGTCCTGCGTGCCGGGGGCCACCTTGCGCAGCAGCAGGCGCGGCTGGCCGGGGGCGGCTTCGCGCGGGGCGATGTCGCGCGCCACGCCGCAGTCCACCACGGTGAGCGCCAGGCCGTGCTGGCGTGCCAGCACGCTGACGGCGGCGCCGCCTGCGAGGAAGTTCTCGACCATCTGCCAGGTCACGTCGCTGGGGAAAGCCGACACGCCGCGCGCGGCCAGGCCATGGTCGCCCGCGAAGACGACCATCTGCGGCTGCTCCAGCCGGGGCGACTCAGTGCCCTGGATCTGGCCCAGCGTGAGCGCCAGGCTTTCCAGGCGCCCGAGCGAGCCGAGCGGCTTGGTCTTGTTGTTGAGCTTGTGTTGCAGGGCCTGGGTGAGGGATGCGTTGGCGATGTCGGCAATCAGGGGCAGAGGGGCGGTCATGGCGTGTTCAACTTTTTTGGAGGGTTTGGCGCGGCCCGCACACGCAGGCCCGCGCGATCAATGGCGGTGCGCGCCGGGTGGGCACGCCGTGGCGGGGTCAGGCAATGGCTTCGCGCCCTCGCTGGGCGGCGGCCTGGTCGCGCTGCAGGTGGGCGATGAGGGGCTGCTGGTCGTCGCGCTGGCCCCATTGCTCAAAGTACACGAGGTCTTCCATGGGCAGGCGCGGCAGCCAGCCGGCGGTTTCCAGCTCGGGCTTGGCGTGGAAGTGGCTCACGTAGCCGACGCACAGGTAGGCGATGGGCGTGATGCCCTTGGGAATGCCCAGCGCCGCTTGCAGGTCGGCCTGGTGGAAGATGCTGACCCAGCCCACGCCCAGCCCCTCGGCGCGCGCGGCCAGCCACAGGTTTTGCACGGCGCAGACGCTGCTGTACAGGTCCATGGTCTTCATGTGGGTGCGCCCCACCACCACCGGGCCGGTGCGCTCGCGGTCGCAGGTGATGCAGATGCCGATGGGCGCCTCAACGATGCCTTCGAGCTTGAGCTTTTGGTACACCGCACGCTTGTCACCCTCAAACATGTCGGCCGCTTCGGCATGGGCCTTGGCGAAGGCGTCGTGCACCCGGCGCTTGGTCTCCTGCGACTGCACCACCAGAAAGTTCCAGGGCTGCATGAAGCCCACCGAAGGTGCGTAGTGCGCGGCCGTCAGGATGCGACTCAGCACCTCATCGCGCACGGGTGTGGGCAGAAACTGCCCGCGCACGTCGCGGCGTGAAAAGATGGTTTGGTAAATGGCGTCGCGGGCCTCTTGCGTGAAGGCGTGAACGCTTTGCGTGGCTTGCGCCGGTGCGGTATTCATGGCAGTCCCCTGTGCGTGAATAGTGGCAGCGCTGCCCGGCCTTGCAGCGCCAAGAAATGCTCAGGCCGGTCTTCTGGCTTGGAGTCGTCTGCCTTCACACACCTTCCCGGCTTGGCAGCCAGTGGTACTTGCGCGAGGCATCGTCCTTACAGCGTTGGGCACGCGGCGGATTTGCACCGCCTTCCCGATTCTCCCTTTGCTTCATCGCATCGGGCACCTGAGGGGCGCGATGATAGCAGCCGCAGGCCGCGTATTTCTTACGCGATCAGCGCGTCCAGCACGCCCGGTTCGAAGTGCCGGGCCACGCCGTCGGCCAGGCCGTCAAACACGGCATCCAGCGTGGGTGCCTGCGCGCCAAAGAGGGCGTGCAGCACGGCGGTGTCCTCGAACAAACCGTGCAGGTACACGCCCAGCACGTTGCCCGCCGGGTTCTGCCAGGCGATGCCCGGCATGACCTCGCGCGCCACGTCGCCCTTGGCGGCCATGGCGGGGTGCTGGGCGGTCTGGCCGTGGTGGATTTCGTAGCCGCAGGCAGCCACGCCCGAGAGCGGTGCCCAGGCGCCTGCCAGCTGCCCAAAGGCCGCGCTGGTGCGCCGCACGGTCTTGGCGGGCTCGAACACGGTGACCAACGGCAGCAGGCCCAGGCCCGGGCCGTTGCCGTCGATGCCCTCAGGGTCGATCAGCGCCTCGCCCAGCATCTGCAGGCCGCCGCACACGCCCAGCACGGTGCCACCCCGGCCCGCGTGCGCGGCGATGGACTGGTCCAGGCCCTGCGCGCGCAGCCAGGCCAGGTCGGCTGCGGTGGCTTTCGACCCCGGCAGCACGATCCAGTCGCTGGGCCGCAGGGCCGCCACATCGGCCGGGCTGCGCACCCATTGCAGGCGCAGGCCGGGCACGTTCTTGAGCGGCTGGAATTCGTCGAGGTTGCTGATGCGCGGGTAGGCCACCACGGCCACGGTGGTGTGCACGGCGCCGGGGGTGGTGCTGCGGTCGTCAAACACGCCATCCTCTTCGGGCAGGCCGTGGTGCCACTGCATGGGAATGGTGGCCACGGTAGGCACGCCGGTGCGCTCCTGCAGGTGCTGCGGCGCGGGCGCGAGCAGGCTGGCATCGCCCCGGAACTTGTTGAGCACGAAGCCGTGGATGAGCGCGCGCTCGTCCACGGGCAGCAGCGCCCAGGTGCCGTAGAGGTGGGCAAAAGCGCCGCCCCGGTCGATGTCGGTCACCAGCAGGCAGCGCGCACCGGCATGGCGCGCCACGCGCATGTTCACGATGTCGCTGGCGTGCAGGTTGGTTTCGGCGGGCGAGCCTGCGCCTTCGATCACCACCACGTCGTTTTCAGCCCGCAGTGCATCCAGCGCGGCGGCGATCTGCGGCCACACCACGGCGCTGCGGCCACGCCAGGGCAGCGCGGTGAGTGATTCGCTCACCTGGCCCAGCAGCACCACCTGGCTGTGCGTGTCGGCCTCGGGCTTGAGCAAGAGCGGGTTCATGCGCACCCCGGGCACGGCGCGCGCGGCCAGGGCCTGGAAGTACTGCGCCGAGCCGATCTCGCCCCAGGCGCCATCAATGCCTTCGACCACGCGGGCGTTGTTGCTCATGTTCTGCGCCTTGAACGGCGCCACCTTCAGGCCCTGGTTGCTGTAGTAGCGGCACAGCGCGGTGGTGAGCCAGCTTTTGCCCGCGCCGCTGGTGGTGCCCAGCACCATGACGCATGCCGCCGCCATCAGCCGTCCACCTCCGCCCAGCAATTGGGCGTCTCGTACAACGTCACCTTGGCCAGCGACAGGTGGCGGCCGAAGCGGTCGTGGTACACGTTCTTGAGGATGTCAAAGGCGGCCTGGGCCAGGTTTTCCACCGTGGGAACACGGTCGATGACCACCGTCTTGTGGCCCGGAATGCTGTCCAGAAAGGCACGCACGGTGGTATCTTTTTCATAGACGATGAAGGCGTGGTCCCACAGGTCCACCAGGTGCACCTTGGCCAGCGCCTTGATGTCGCCAAAGTCCATGATCATGCCGTTGTCGGATTCGCCGTCTTTCTGCACCACGTCGCCCGTGAGGGTGATGAGCAGCGTATAGCGGTGGCCGTGCAGGTTGCGGCACTGGCTGTTGTGGTCCGGAATGCGATGCCCGGCATCGAACTCCATTTTTCGGGTAATGGTCAGCATAGGTGGGTCCGTTGTTGCCTTCAGGGAATCTGCAGCAGCTTGTGGGTCTGCACCGACAGGTTCCACAGGGGATGGGCTTTGCAATAGTCAATGGCCAGGCGCAGATTGGTGGCCTGCAGCGGCCCGTCCATGGCCTGTACAAAATGGTGTTCAAAATCCAGCGCAGCGTATTCTTCCAGAGGCTGCCCGGGCTGCGGAATGACGACCTTGATCTCGTTGCCCTGGCGCACCACCAGATCCGAGCCCATCTTGGGGCTGACGCAGACCCAGTCCACGCCACTCGGAACCGGCAGCGTGCCATTGGTTTCAATCGCCACCGTAAAACCGGCGGCGTGCAGGGCATCAATCAGCGGGGCATCGAGCTGCAGCAGCGGTTCGCCGCCGGTGCACACCACGTATTTTTGCGCGGGGTAGCCGGCAGGCCACAGCGCATGGATGCGCGCGGCCAGGCGGGCCGCGTCGGCAAACTTGCCACCGCCTTCGCCGTCGGTGCCGACAAAATCGGTGTCGCAGAACTGGCACACCGCGCTGGCACGGCCCTCTTCCACCCCGCTCCAGAGGTTGCACCCGGAAAACCGGCAAAACACCGCCGGGCGCCCGGCATGGTGACCTTCGCCTTGCAGGGTATAAAAAATTTCCTTGACGCTATAGGTCATGGGGGCCTCGCACATCGACACAGGGGGCGTATTGTCACCGCCCGGGGCCATGCACCGCCGCCCGCAAGGCCTCTTGCGCCTCGGGCGCCAGCACGCCCAGGCGCACTACGCCGGGTAGGCCGAACGAGGCGCAGTCGCGCAGCTTGATGCCTTGCGCGCGCAGGTGGCGCAGCAGCTCGGGTAGCGCGACCACCGGGGGACGCGCGCAGAAGTAGTTGGCCTGGCTGCCGGGCAGAACCTGCCAGTCCATGGCGGCACACAGCGCCACCTGGCGCGCCTTCCAGTCGCGCAGCGTGGGCAGGCACTCTGCCAGCCAGTGCTGTGTGCGCGGTTGCACCCAGGCCTGCAGCAGCGCCACGCCGTGCGCCCCCACGGGCCAGGACGGTGCCAGCGCAACAAGGGCTGCCGCGTCGCCCTCGCTGCCCTGCGGCGCGATGGCGTAGGCGGCGCGCACGCCCGTCAGGCCCAGGGCCTTGTTGGGGGTCCACAGTTGCCAGAGGGCGCCCAGACGCCCCGGCGGTGGCGCATGGCCTTCAAGACGCAAGGGGTTGTAAGCGCAGTCGAGCGCACACAGGATTTGCGCAGGCACGCCCGCCTGCAGCCAGTCGGCCAGCGCCGTATCGCCCCGGCCCAATGGGCTGGAGGGCTCGCAGGCCCAGCGCAGCGCGGCACCGGCATCGGGCGCGTGCTGCACCGCCAAGCCCCAGGCGCGGGCAGCCTGGGCGTAGTCGCCATAGCCGTGCGCGGGCACCGCCACGGCGCCCGCACCGCGCTGCACGGCCAGCGCCGTGATGCGGTGGATGAACTCGCTGGCGCTGCCTGCCAGCACGATGCGTGCGGGCGCCACGCCGTGAAACACGGCCAGCTGCGCGCGCAAGGCGGTGTAGGCCGGGTCGGGGTAGCGCGTGGCGTCGGCCTGCTGCACGGCAGCCAGGGCCATGGGGCACGGGCCGCAGGCGTTGCTGTTGGTCGAGAAGTCGTGCGGCGCGGCGCCCTGGCCGTCGGGGCCGCCGTGGCAGGCAGTTACAGGGGCTTCAAGCATTCCAGGCCCCTTGAATAACTACAAAAATAATAGCTGATAGCGCAATACCAGAGAGCGTTAAAACCACTTTTGAAGCAAAGTTTTGGGCCCACCTCACATCCCGCGCCGTGGGCGCCCGACCCTGCGCATGCAACTGGTACACCCCCGGCTTGGTGAGCCGCACACCCAGCGCCAGCGCCATGGCCGCCATGGGCCAGCCGCTGTTGGGCGACGGGGTCTGGCGCGCCTCGCGCGCCAGGGTGCGCAGCGGCACGCCTCCACCCGCCAGCGCCAGCAGCAGTGCGGTGATGCGCGCGGGCAGCCACGAGAGCACGTCGTCCGCCCGCGCGGCCCATTTGCCGGCCCACTCCCAGTAGCGGCCTGCGCGCATGCCCCGGTAGCCCCACATGGCGTCGGCGGTGTTGGCCAGGCGGTAGAGCGCGGCGCCGGGCAGGCCCGCCACGGCGAACCAGAACAGCGGCGCCACCACCGAGTCGTTGAGGTTTTCAGCCAGCGACTCGATGGCGCTCTGGCGCACCTCGTCGGCGCTGAGCTGTGCCACGTCGCGGCTCACCAGCCAGGCCAGGCGCGCACGCCCTTCGTCGAGCGAGCGGGCCAGTGCGTCCTCTACCGCGCGCACCTCCCGCACCAGCAGCGTGAAGGCGAACAGCGGCTTGAGCAACAGCCCCAGCAACAGGGCCGCCAGCAGCAAGCGCAGCACACCCACCACGGACGAGGCGCCTTCCAGGCCCAGGCCGGGCATGTCCACCACCACGGCACATACCTCGGTGGGTGCGCCCCACACATACAACACGGCGGCCTGGAGCAGCCCTGCAACTATCAAAACAATAGCTACCAGCGCACACCAGCAAAGCGCTGCAAGCCAAAAACACTTTAAATTTCGCCCCGTGGGCGCGGTGGGCGCCACCCAGCGGCCGCAGGCGTTCAGCGCCTGGCCCATCCACACCACCGGGTGCCAGCGCGCAGGCGGCTCGCCCCACAAGCGGTCCACAGCCAGCGCCACCAGAACGGCCAGCGCGAGGAAGGCCATGCCCTGCTCGGGGCGTGCGACGAGCGGATGCAGCCAGTGCCAATGCATGGGGAGGGTTCAATCCTCAATGCCGCGCTGCGCCGGGATGCCGGCCTGGAAGGCGTGCTTGATGAGCTTCATCTCGGTCACTGTGTCGGCAATCGCGATGATCTCCTCGGGGCAACGGCGGCCCGTGAGACACACATGCACATCCTTCGGCCGCGCGGCCAGGGTATCGAGCACGTCTTGCAGCGGCAGCCAGCCATAGATGAGCGGGTAGGTGATTTCGTCGAGCACCACCAGAAAGCGCTCGCCGCCCAGGATGTCGGCACGCGCTTTCTGCCAGCCGTCGCGCGCCAGTTGCGCGGAGTGTTCGAGGTCTTTGCTCTTCCAGCTGAAGCCGTCGCCCAGGCCCTCGATGGGCAGGCCGATCTGCTCGAAAAGGCGATGCTCGCCAAAGCGCGCGCTGGGCACCTTCATGAACTGGTACACCTTCACCGCCTTGCCCCGGCCGTGCGCGCGCAGCGCCAGGCCAAAGGCCGCCGTGCTTTTGCCCTTGCCGTCGCCGGTGTTCACGATGATGAGGCCCCGGCGCTCGCCCTCGGCCTTGTCGGAGCGCTTTTCGGTGGGAGGGGTTTCGATCTGCATGCTGTGTTCTTTCGGAGAGGTGGTGTTTTACAGCCCGGCGAGGCGGGGCTGTGCGGAAAACGAAGAGGGTCTGCGCACCTGCCAGGCAGCCCCCGCCAGCACCACCAGGGCCATGGCCAGCAGGGTCACGATGTCGGCCATACGCTGCACGGGCGTGGGCGGGGCGGCGGCGGGGTCGGGTTGGCGCTGCAGCAGCACACCCAGCGTGGGCGCGGCGGGTGCGGCGGGTTGCACTGCGGCCTGAGGTGGCGGCGCAGGCAGTCCGACGGGTGGCGACTGCGGCGTGGCCACGGCCATGCCGACGGGCGCGGAGTTTGCTGCGGGGGCGCCCTGCGCGGCCTGCTCCACCCAGCGGCGCACGCTGGGCAGTTCGGCCGCCAGCGGGGCCGCACGTGTCAACTCCTGGTAGATCTGCGCCAGTTGTTTTTGCGTTTCGGCATCGGCCTGCCAATAGCCCTGGCGCTGTGCCTGCACCAGGCGTTCCAGCGACTGGGCGTAGGCCTGCGGGTGCTCTTTGAGCCACTCGGGCAGGCCCAGCTGGTGCTTGTCGCGCACCAGCACGTCGTAGAAGCTTTGCCAGTGGTCGCTGCGCACGGTGCCCGGCGCCACGGCCTGCCAGCCCCAGGCGAACTGCACGGCCTTGAGCACCTGCAGCGTGCCTGAGTAGCCCTCGGCCTTTTGCGCCTGCAGCCAGCCGGGGTGCAGGTAGCGCGATTGCATCTCCAGAGCGATGGCGCGCTGCGCGGTTTCGGTGCTGGGCTCGCTTACATCCTGCAGCTGGGCCACATGCAGCTCCAGCCCTTGCGGGCGACCGGCCACGCGGGCGGCGGCCGACAGGCCGCCCAGGTATTGGAACGGGTCGTCCGAACTGACCATGGCGTACAGGTGCGAGCTGCGCGAGAGGATGGCGGCATCGGTGCGGCGCAGGTGGGCGCCCAATGCCTTGGCCGCCACAACGCCCGCAACCCCCGTCACCGGCTCGCCATCCAGGTAAGGCTGGCTCATGCGTTCGAGGAACATCTGGCCCAGGCGCGCATCGTTGGTTCGTAGGCCGTCGCTCTGCACCGCGTCCGACAGGCCCGTGCCGTAGTCGCCCATCGCATTGCCGAACGAGCGCACGCGCGCCAGTTGCTCGGCCTGCGCGCGCGGTACACCGCCCTGTCGCAGCTCGCGGCTGATCTGCGCGGTGTGGCGCGCAATCACATTGCCGGGCTCGGCCATGGCGGCCTGGGCCACCGCGCGGTCGAGCAGCGCCATCAGTGCAGGGAACTGGTCGCGGTACGAGCCGGTGATGCTCATGAGCACATCGACGCGTGGGCGCTTGAGCTCATCGGCGGCAATGGTCTCCACACGCACCGGGCGGCCCGCGTCGTCCCACACCGGGCGCATGCCCAGCGCCACGAGGGCCTGGGCTTCCATGATGCCCTGGTGGCGCAATGTTTCGCCCGCCCACAGCGACAGTGCCAAACGCTGCGGCGCCTGGCCGCCATGGCGCGCCTGGTAGTCCTTGAACCAGTCGTTGAACAGCGTCTGCGCCACGGCATAGGCCTGGCGCGTGGGCAGTCGGCTCGGGTCCAGCCCCGTGAGGTTGCGGCCTGTGGGCAGGCTGTCAGGGTTGCGGATGGGGTCGCCACCATACGCCGCAGGCAGGAACCGGCCTTCCAGCGCTGCGAACAGGCCAGGCATTTCGCCTTCGGTGGCCAGCAGGCGCTCCAGCTCCTGCACGCGCTGGGCCAGTTGCAGCAGCGCAGGTGTGTCGATGGGTTTGCGCGCGGCGCGGTTGGGCACATGGTCTTCGGCGCGTACCAGGCCATCCTTGGCAGGAGCAACAGCGGAAAGTGGCGGGCGCAGGTCCAAAACGCTGGCGGCCTGCGCGTCGGTCAGCGCCACCTCCAGCCAGCGCGCGGGGCGCGCGGCCAGCACCGCGTCGTGTTGGATAAGGAAAGCTTCGTCGATGTCTTCGCCCAGCGCCTCGATCAGCGGTTTGCGCAGTGCCTGCAAGATGGTCTCGCGCCGTTGCTCGGGCGCGGGCACACGGCCAAACACCGCCAGCCCCCTGGGCTGCGAGCTTTGCGCCAGCTGGTCCAGGTAGGGGTGTAGGAGGTCAAGAAAGCCTTCGAAGTCGTCCGCGATGCGCGCAGCGCTCCAGCCCAGGTCGCGGTGCAGCTGGTGCTCCACAAACTGCGCCACCAGCAGCTTTTCGAGTGCGCGGCGCGTGGGGCCCTCGTCCACGGTTTCCCACTCGTGCATCACCTCGTGCATGTGGGCCATGCGCGCGGCAAAACCCGCCGGGGCAAACACGGGCGTGCGGTGGCTCACCAGCACGGCGCGGCCCCGGCGCTTGGCCGTGAGGGCCTCGCCCAGGTTGTCCACGATGTAGGGGTACACCACGGGCAGTTCGCCCAGCGGCAGCAGCGCGTCGTCGAACATGTCGAGCGCGCGCGCCTTGCCGCCCGCCCATTCCTGCGTGCCGTGGGTGCCGAAGTGGATGAGCGCGTCGGCCTCCAGCTGCGCCCACAGGTACACCGCGAGGTAATGGTGCGACAGCGGCGCCTTGCTCTTGTGCATGAACGGGTTCTGGCCCAGGCGCAGGGTTTCTTCGCGCGGGGGCTGGGGCAATACCGAGAGCTTGCCGACCTGCAGGCGCGGGATGGCGAACACCTTTTCGCCCTGCCAATCGACCACGTAGCGGCTCTTTTCGGGTGCGCCCCAGTGCGCGTTCATGCGCTCGCGCACGGCCTTCGGCAGCGTGGCCAGGTGCTGCTCGTAGCGCGCCAGCGGCAGCGCGGCGGCCTGGCCGCTATTCAGCAGTGCGCGCACATCGGCACCGGGGTAGTAGGCGGCGAGCAGCGGCTTGAGCCCGTCGATCCAGCCCTGCTCGGGCACCTGCTGCGTGCGGTAACCCGCCTGCGCCAGGCCGCCCGACACCTGCTCCAAGCTGCGCGGCACGTTGAGGAAGGAGGCGCCGAAGTTGGTGCCCCCCGGCGGGTAGTTGTAGACCATGGCCACCAGGCGCTTGTCGGCGGCGGGCTTCGTCTGCAGCGCGATCAGGCGCCGCGCCTTGGCGGCCACGGCCTGGGCCTGGCGTTCGATGAGGCGCAAGGCGCGGCCGTCGGTGCCATGTACCACGGTGAGCACAGGGTCGATAGCGCCCGCAGCTTCGGGCTGCGCCAGGTAGAACGGCACATCAGACAGCGACAACCCCGTGTCGCTGGCTTCCCACGCGGCGGCATCGCCTGCGCGGTAAGGCTGCGTGCCCAGCAGCGGCACACCCCAGCGCGCCAACAGCGGCTGCAGCGCGGCGGCCTGGGGCACGAGCTGGTGCAGCACCAGGGCCGAGGCATGCAGGCGGCCCGGGCTGGTGCCGACACCTCCCACGGGCGGCAACTCCAGCACTTCGGCCAGCGTCTGCGCCGTGACCTGCTGGCCGAAGGCCGCATAGGCGAACAGGCCCTGCTGGCGAAAGGTGTGCAGCCACGCATCAAGCCACCCGGTGCTGCCATCGACAAAGTGGTGGCGGTGCACCAGTACAGCCACCGCGGGCAGGCCCCGCAGCGCGGGCTGGCCCTGGCGCCAGGCCTCCAACGCCGCTGCGTTGGGCAGCAGGCGGGGCGCCTCGGGGTGGTAGATGCCCCGGGCGGGCAGGATGTCAGGCGCGGGCACGGCAGGCATGGGCACACCCGCCACGGTGGCATGCGCCAGGGCCATGGCGCTCTTCAGGTTGCGCAAACCACCGGCCTGCAGGTAGGCCACCATGCGGGCAGAGGCGTCCAGCGTGGCCAGATCCGTGGCAGGGGCTCCCGCAGGCACCCACACCACGCGGCCGGGCGTGCGCGCAGCGCGCTCGTCGAGCTGGGCCCCCACCATGCGTCGCAGGCGCGCCTCGACACTCGCGTGCGGTGCATCCACCCACACCAGCGCGGCGCCCACCAAGGCGCGCTGCAGCGTCCGGGACTGGGCTGCATCCAGCACCGCCGGGCCGCCCAACGGGTAGTCGATGTGTGCAAACCCCAGGCCCGCCTCTGCCGCGAGGCGCTGCACCATGGCGGTTCGCGGGGCCGTGGTGATGTCGGAAGTCAGCCACAGCAGCACGGGGGCGACCTGATCGGCGCTGCGGGCCTTGTCAGCCGGTACGGCGTGCACCAGCGGTGCGGCCAGCAGCAGACACCACAGTGCCGCGCGCAGGATCAGCCTCTTCATGGCTTGGCGGGTACCGCCGTGGCAGCGCCCGCCACGCCGCCAGACGAGGCAGCGGCAGGTGCCGCGCCCGTTTCAGGGATGTAGACGATGTTGCCATCTTCGAGCTGATAGGCCACGCCCGCGCGCACGCCCTGCCCTTGCGCTGCGCTGCCAGCGCCCTTGAAGCGCACTTCCTTGCCTTGCTCGCGCACCACCACTTCCATGTCGGGCTGGCCGGGGTTGCGGATGATGGTGACGTTCTCGTTGGCACTGGTCTGGGTCTGCACAGCCACAGCCGTAAGCAAGGCCACGACGAGCACCAGGAACACATCCACCAGGTTCACGGCAGACAGCATCGGGTCGTCATCGTCCTCGGCAAGGACGCTGAGGTGCCTCAAGGTCATTGCGCAACCCCGCGTTCCTTGCGCACCACCAGCAACTCGGCCAGCAGCCAGCGGCGGCGCACCGAATACACCACCAAACCCACCGACGCAGCAGCCAGCGCCAGCACCACGCCGGCAAACGCGCCGCTGAACACCGCCAGGGCTTGCTGGCCGTTGCCCGCTGCCACGCTCTGCAGTGCGGGGCCGAGCGGAATCATCGTGGCGATCAGCCCCAGCATGGGTGACAGGCGGCTGAGCAGGCGCACGGGCTCCACCTGGCGCACCAGTTGCAGCTCCAGTTCTTCCATCGACAAGCCCGGAGCCACGCGCAGCGAGCGGTACTGCGGCTGGCGCCAGCGCTGCCAGGCCTCCATGAGCGTAGCGCCGCCCGACCACAGGGCGTAGACAAACGCCAGCCCCACCAACACCAGCACGGGCCACAACAGCGACTGCGCGACCTGCGAAAAACCAGTTTCCAGAATCATGTTCATTCTCTTTCTTGGATGGCTTGCGGCGCGGGCGCCAGCCTGGGCAATGCCAGCCACTGGCCCGCCACGCCGTGGATGGCAATACGCTGGTCAAACACCTGCTCCAGCGCGCGGTGCGTGGCGGCATCGTGCGCTGCGCCGTAGTGGCACAGGCGCCCCTGGGCCACGATGGCCACATCGTCGGCCTGCAGCGCCATCGACAGTTCGTGCAGCACGCTGACGACGGTGCAACCACGCGCCACCAGCTCGCGCACCAGCAGCAGCCAGTCGGCCTGGTGCGGCGGGTCGAGGTTGGCCAGGGGCTCGTCCATCAGCAGCACCTGCGCCTGCACGGCCAGCGCGCGCGCCAGCAGCACGCGCTGGCGCTCGCCGCCCGAGAGCTGGCCCAGCGGCCGCATGCGCCAGTCCCAGGCCTGGGTGGCGCGCAGGGCCTGCTCGACGGCGGCGTGGTCCTGCGCACTGGCGGGCTGCATCCAGCCCTGGTGCGGCAGGCGGCCGAGCATGGCCACGTCGTACACCGTCAGGTCGTCGGCAGCGGCCTCGTTCTGGCCCAGCCAGGCCAGTTGCAGCGCGCGCTCGCGCCGGGGCCAGGCGTGCAGCGTGCGCCCCTGCAGCAGCACCTGCCCAGCCGTCACGGGCAGCAAGCCCGCCAGCACCTTGAGCAGGGTGGACTTTCCCGCACCGTTGGGGCCGACGATGCTGGTCCAGCGGCCCGCCGCAAGCGGCAAGGTGATGCCATGCAGTATTTGGTTTTTTCCGATACTAGCGCTTATGGAACAAGCGCTGATAGCTATGTTTTCAGGAGCAGTCACAACAGCCCCCCGGGCGCCGTTCGGCGGTGCATCAGCCACAGCAGGTAACCACCGCCGAGCACGGCGGTCAGCACGCCCACGGGCAGCTCCTGCGGCGCAATCAGGCCGCGCGCCAGCAAGTCGGCACCGGCCAGCAGAGCTGCGCCCATCATGCTGGCCAGCAGCATCAGGCGGCCGTGCGTCACATGCACCACGGCGCGCACCAGGTGCGGCGCGGCCAAGCCGACGAAGGCGATCAGCCCGGTCTGCGCTACCGCCGTGCCGGTGGCCAGGGCCAGCACCGCCACCAGTGCAGCGCGCAGCGGCGCCAGCGGCAGCCCCAGGCTGAGCGCGGTGGATTCGCCCAGCGCCAGGCCATCGAGCACGCGCGAAAGCGCCCAGGCCGCCGCCAGGCACAGCAGCCACACGGCCGCCATGAGCAGGCACGAGGTCCAACCGACAAAACCCGTGGAGCCGAGCAGAAAGGCCTGCATGGCCTGCAGCGAATCGGGCGACATCAGCAAAATCAGCGAGGTGAAGGCGCCCAGCACCACGCCCACCACCACACCCGCCAGCAGCAGGCGCAGCGTGTGCTGCACGCCGCGCGCCAGTGCCAGCGTGAGCAGCACCGCCAGCACGGCGCCCGCAAAGGCCGCGCCCGTGAGCCCCAGGCGCACCAGCCAGTGGCTGGAATAGACCGACACAGCCATGGCCGCGCTGGCCCCGCCCACCATGCCCGCGCCGCCGCCCATGAGCGCCAGCATGGTGGCCACGCCCAGCGAGGCGCCCGAGGCGCTGCCCAGCAGGTACGGGTCGGCCAGCGGGTTGCGAAACAACCCCTGCGCCACGGCCCCGGCCAGCCCCAGCAGCGCACCCGCCGCCCAGGCACCGAGCGTGCGCGGCAGGCGAATGTCCCACACAATTTGCAGCGCCATGGCGTGCGCCGCCGGGTCGGCCTGCGCATCCATCAATGCGGGCAAGAGGTTCTCCAGCCCCATGCTGCCGACGCCGGTGCCCAGCACCACCAGCACCAGGCCCGCCAGCGCCAGGCCCACCGCCAGCCAGAGGCCGCAGGCCCCCTGCCGTGCGGGTGCTAACGTCACGGCAGCCTTCATGAACGCGCGCCCGGGCCGCCCGTTTTTTCTGCCAGGCAGGCGGCCATGAGGCGCGCGGCCTCGGCCATGCGCGGGCCGGGGCGGACCAGCACGTCGGACTGTTCGGGCGTGAACACGCACAGCCGCTGCTCGCGCAGTGCACGCATGCTGCCCCAGCCGGGGCGCGCTGCCAGGCCCTCGGCACTGCGCGCGCCGACCATGATGAGGTCGGGGTCGGCACGCACCACAAACTCGGGGTTGAGCTTGGGAAACGGCCCCAGCGTGGCACCCAGAATGTTGCGCGCACCCAGGCGCGTGAGCGTCTCGCCAATGAACGAGCCCGGCCCGGCGCCATAAGGCCCGGGGTTGACCTCGAAGTACACGCGCGCACCGCGCGCGGCCGGGGGGAGCGACTGCACGGCGGCCTGCACGCCGGCGTCGGTGGCGCGCCACACGCGCTGGGCATCGGGCACGCCCAGCAACTGGCCCACCTTGCCGAGCACGCGCTGCACGTCGGCATGCGTTTTGGGTTCGAGCGCCATCACGGGAATGCCCAGGGCTTCGAGGCGATCCGCCGCGCGCGACGCGGTGGACATGAGCACCACATCGGGCCGCAACGCGACGATGGCCTCGATGTTCGGGTCCAGCCCGCCGCCGACCTGCGGCAGCTTGCGCACGCTCTCGGGCCAGTTGGTGTAGCGGTCCACGCCCACGAGGCGGTGGCACTGGTCGAGCGCGCACACGGTTTCGGCCAGCGAGGGCAACAGGCTGACGATGCGCTGGGGCGTGCGCGCCAGCTGAACGGCGCGGCCCCGATCGTCGGTGAGTTGCACGCCCTGCGCCTGCGCGGTGCCGAACATCAGCAACAGCAGCGCCAGCAGCACCACCACCACGATCAGAATGCGTTTGATGGGGGTGGGTTTCATCCAGTCTCTTTCAAGGTGAGCGGCAGCCCGGCCGCCATCAACGTGACGCGCTCACACGCCTGCGCTGCCTGCTGGTTGAGCAGGCCCAGCGCATCGACAAAGGCGCGCACCTCGCGCCCCATCGGGATCACCCCCAGGCCAATTTCGTTGCCCACCAGAACCACGGGGCCGGGGGATTTCCGGATAGCTATTACAAACATAGCTGCTTGCGCTTGCCAGTTATGCGTTAGAGCCTGTTTTTGTTCAAAATTCATAGTTTCCACACCTATGGGCATGGTCCAGTGGGTCAGCCACAGCGTGAGGCAGTCCACCACCACCAGGGTCTGCGGCGTGCCGTGCAAGGCCACGGCAGCGGCCACATCGTGCGGCTCTTCCACGGTCTGCAGACCCGGCACCCGTGCGGCGCGGTCCCGCTGGTGGCGTGCGATGCGCGCACGCATCTCGTCGTCCCAGGCCTGCCCCGTGGCGATGAACACGGCACGATGGTCGCCCGATTGCGCCAGCCAGTCACGCGCCAGCAACTCTGCGCGGCGCGACTTGCCGCTTTTCTGCCCGCCCAGGATGAGTTCGCTGCGCGCAATGCAGGCGTTCATGCGCACTCCCCGCCCAGCAGGTGCGCCACAGCCCGGGGGCTGGAAGCGAACCACGCATGGAAGTAGCTGGCATGCAAACTGCCCTGCCGGTAGAGCGCCTCACCTGCGTCGGGTGCGCAGGCTTCGCCGGGTCGGCTGCTGCGCGCGATCACCGGCGCGCTGCTGGCCAGCGTGGAGTAGTGAAACGTGTGGCCGCGCAGCACCTGGCCCGCCACAGCGAGCTGCTGCGGCCCGAGCGCAGCCAGGCGTTGGTGCAGCCTGGCCTGGCCGGGCAGCAGCCCCCACAGCGGCTGCACCGACCCATCGCGCAGTTGCACCGATTCGCACAGCGCCACCATGCCGCCGCACTCGGCCCACAGGGGGCGGCCTGCATCCAGGTGGCATTGCAGGTCGGCGCGCAAGCCGGTGTTGGCAGCGATGGGCGCCGCATGCAGCTCGGGGTAACCGCCAGGCAGCCACACGGCGTCGCAGGGCGGAAGCCGGTCGCCGCCCAGCGGCGAGAAGAAGCACACGCGCGCGCCGAGCTGCTCCAGCGTCTGCAGGTTGGCGGCGTAAATAAAACTGAAGGCCGCATCGCGCGCTACGGCCACGGTGCGGCGGGCCAGCAGCGGCACCTCGGTTGCGGGGGGCTCGGGGGCCGCAAAGTCCACAGCCCAGCGCTGCAGGTCGTCCAACGTCATGCGCCCCAGCGGTGTGGCTGCGAGCGCGTCGGCGGCGGCGTCCAGGCGCTGCAAAGCGTCGCCCAGTTCGTGCGCGGCCACCAGGCCCAGGTGGCGCTCGGGCAGCAGCGCTGCGCCGCCCTCGCCCCATGACACGCGCGCCAGCGCACCCAGCCAGTCGTGCGGGTCGCGCAGACCGGCCTGCAGCATCTCGGCATGGCGCGCGCTGCCCACGCGGTTGGCCAGCACCCCGGCCCAGGGCAGGCCGTGCCGGTAATCGCGCAGCCCGTGGGCCAGCGCGCCAAAGGTGCCCGCCATGGCCGAGGCGTCAACCACCGCCAGCACCGGCACGCCAAAGCGCTGCGCCAGGTCGGCGGCGCTCGGGGCGCCGTCGAACAGGCCCATCACGCCCTCGATGAGGATCAGATCGGCCTCACGGGCGGCGTCGTGCAGGCGCTGGGCGCAGTCGGGCGCGCCGTTGATCCACAGGTCCAGCGAGTGCACCGGGGCGCCGCTGGCAAGCTGGTGCCAGTGCGGGTCAAGAAAGTCTGGCCCGCACTTGAACACGCGCACGCGCCGCCCCAGGCGCGCATGCAGCCGAGCCAGCGCAGACGTGACGGTGGTCTTGCCCTGGCCCGACGCCGGGGCCGCCACCAGCAAGGTGGGGCAGGATGCGGGAGACGCCATGCTTACTGTGGCGCCCACTTCAGGCCAACGTAAAGCGTGCGGCCGGGGGTGGCAAAGGTGCGGGCAAGTGCGTAGTTTTTGTCGCCCAGGTTGTCGATGCGCGCCAGCAGCGTGTAGTCGCGCGCCACGCGGGTACTGGCGTACAGGTTGACGAGCGCGTAGCCGCCCAGCACCTGGGTGTTGGCAGCGTTGTCGAAGCGCTGGCCCGACGCCTGCAGTTCGGTGCCCAGCGTCCAGCCTGCGATCTGCGTGTCGGCACCCAACGTGGCGTGGCGCTTGGCGCGGCGCGCGAGCTGCTTGCCGGTCGTCAGGTCGCGCGGGTTCTGCAGGTCGATGGAGCCGTGCCACTGCACGCCCGCCCAGTGGTGCGAAGCCGCCAGCGTGATGCCCTGGTACTGGGCACGCGCCGTGCTGGCGTAGCAGCCAAAGCTGGATGCGCAGGTGCCCGCACCGCCGAACAGGATGAGGTTGCTCAGACGGTTGCGGTAGGCCACGGCCGAGAAGCTGCTGCGGCCCTGGGCGTAGCGCAGTCCCAGTTCGGCATTGCGGCTGCTCTCGGGGCGAAGCGTGGCCACGCCGTATTCGCTGAAGCGTTGGTACAGCGTGGGCGCGCGGAAGGCCGTGCCCACCGAGGCCGTGGCACGCCATTGCGGCGTGATGGCGTAGCCGTAGGCCAGGCTGCCGGTGCCCTTGCCGCCGAATTCGCTGTCGTCGTCGTGCCGCGCGTTGAGCTGTACCGTGTGGCCGCCCTTTTGGTAGCCGTAGCCCAGCGCCAGCGCGTCTTGCGAGCGGCTGCGGTCCAGCGTGGTGCTCCGGGCGTCCAGGGCGGGGTTGTTCAGGTGGTCTTCGCGGCGCTCCAGTGCCGCGCTGAAGCGGTGCGCGCCCAGGCGGTATTCGTTCTGCCAGAGGTAGCCGCGCAGGTCGGTTTCGGTGCGGTAGGGCGAGGGCGTGGTTTCGTAGCGACTGGCCGAATCGGTCACGGACACGCGGGTGCTGTAGGCGTCGGTCCACTGCGCGGCCCAGTTCAGCCCTGCGGTGCGCAGGCGTTGCTGGCCGCGATCATCCACCGGGCTGGCTGGCTTGTGGGTAAATCCGTCGTAACCCGAGTTCAAGCGGCTGGCCAGCAAGGTGGCGTCGAGCTTGTGGCGGGCGTCAATCCGGTAGCCCAGACGCGCATGGCCCGAGGTGTTGCGGTAGCCGTCACGGTCCGGGTTATGAACCCCGCTGGTCTTGACATCAAAGCCATCGCTGCGCGCATGGGCCAGGCCCAGGGAATAGTCCAGCGCCCGGTCGGCACCGGCCGCCCCGCTGATGCCAGCCTCCAGTTTGCGCGTGCCCTGGCTGCCCAGACCCACGCCCACGTAGGGGGTGGCCGCGCCATCGCCCTTGCGCGTGAAGAGCTGGATCACGCCGCCAATGGCGTCGGAGCCGTAGACCGCCGCCGCCGGGCCGCGCAGCACTTCGATGCGCTCGATCTGCGCCAGCGGGATTTGCTCCCACTGGGCGCCGCCCGTGGACTGCGAATCGACGCGCACACCGTCGATATAAACGGCAGTGAAGCGCGACTCGGCGCCGCGCAGGTAGACGCTGGTGGCGTTGCCGATGCCGCCATTGCGCGCGATTTCGATACCGGGCAGACGGGCCAGCACATCGGCCAGGCCCGTGGCGCCGCTGGCCTCGATGGTTTCGCGGTCCACGATGGACACATCGGCCACCAGGTCGGACAGGGGTTGCTCGGTGCGCGTGGCGGTCACCACCATGTCCTGCAACGAGGGCATGCGCGCGTTCTGCGCCAGCAGCAGGGGCCGCATTGGCTCCTGCGCCCCGGCAGCGCCTGCGGCGAAAAGGGAAAGAACGGCCAGAACGGCAGGGCGCAGCGACGCGGCTCGGCGCGCAC
>DMZZ01000050.1:0-3470 GCA_003484805.1 Comamonadaceae bacterium
TCGCAGATCTGCTCCAGCAGCCCGGGCGCCGGCTTGCGGCAGGTACAGGCCTCGTCGGGGGCATGCGGGCAGTAGAACACCGCATCGATGCGCCAGCCCACGGCGGCCAGCTGGCGGTGCATCTTGGCGTGGATGGCGTTGAGCGTGGCCACGTCGAACATGCCGCGCCCCAGCCCCGGCTGGTTGGACGCCACCACCACATGCCAGCCCGCACGGTTGAGCCGTGCAATGGCTTCGAGTGCGCCCGGCAGGGCCACCCAGTCGTCGGGCGAGGCGACGTATTCATCGCTCCCCAGGGCATTGATCGTGCCGTCGCGGTTCAGGATGACGATTTTCATGGAGGCATTATCAAAGATTCGCCACAGGCGCGTCCCCGGCCTGCCAGCGCGTGACGTAGAGCCCCCGGAATCGCCCATGCGCCCAGTGCAGCAGGATGCGCTGGCCCGGCTGCCAACGGGCGGCCTGGGCGTCGTCGATCACCACCTGCTGCACCGCACTGAGCCCGTCCACGCGCAACACCAGNNCCGTGGGCGGCTGCCCAGCACCTGCGCCTGCACGGGGGCCAGGGGCTGCAGGCCCTGCCGGTTCAGATGGCCCGCCAGCAGTGCCGCGCTGCCCGCCAGGCACAGCAGCGCCCAGGCCCAGAGCAACATTTTGCGCACCCGCGTCCCGCCCCAGCGGCGCACCGCGCCCGCAATGCCCAGGGCCAGCACCAGCAACACCCCCACGCCCCAGAACAGGGGCATGAGCGCGGTCACCAGAGTGCCCCCTTCTGCCAGGGGCTGGAGCGGCAGCGCAGGGGATGGCGCTGCGCGCTCGGACTGCCACTGCAGCAACCAGCGCAGCGCAGCCAGCCCTGCCGGAGGAGCAAACAGCCACCAGGCCGTGCGCTGCACCACGGCCGGTGCGGCACCCGTATCCGGGGATGCAGACATGCGTGGCGGCCCCTGCCAGGGCTCAGGCGGCCAGGCGCGAGAGGTCGGCCACGCGGTTCATGGCGTCGTGCAGGGTCTTGAGCAGGCCCTGGCGGTTCAGGCGCAGATCGATTTGCTCGGCGTTGACCATCACATCGTCAAAGAACGCATCGACCGGTGCGCGCAGAACGGCCAGCGTCTGCAGGCTGCGGCGATAGTCGCCCGCCGCGAACTGCGCATTGGCCTCGGGCACGAAGCGCTGCAGCGCTGCGTACAGGTCTTTTTCGGCCGGCTCCTGCAGCAAGGCAGGGTTGACGTGGGCATCGACGGGGCCCTCGACCTCGGCCTTTTTCAGGATGTTGCCCACGCGCTTGTTGGCCGCTGCCAGGGCCGGGCTCTCGGGGAGCTGGGCAAAGGCGCGCACGGCCGCCAGTTGCTTCTCGACCAGTGCCAGGCGCTGCGGGCGCAGGGCCAGCACGGCATCGACCTCTTGCGCGCTGTAGCCCTGCTCGCGCAGGCTGCCGGCGAGGCGGTCGTAGATGAAGTCGGCCAGTTGCGCGGTAGCGTCCTGGATCTTGTCGCCGAAGGCCGGCACAGCGCTCTGCAGCAAGGCCTGCAGATCCAGCGCCAGGCCCTTCTCCACCAGCATGCGGATCACGCCCAGCGCATGGCGGCGCAGCGCAAACGGGTCGCGGTCGCCCGTGGGCAGGTTGCCGATACCGAACATGCCCACCAGGGTTTCCAGTTTGTCGGCCAGCGCCACCACCACACCGGCCATGTTGCGCGGCAACTCGTCACCTGCAAAGCGCGGCTTGTAGTGGTCCTCGATGGCGTCGGCCACCTCGGCAGCCAGACCGTCGTTGAGCGCGTAGTAGCGGCCCATGGTGCCTTGCAGCTCGGGGAACTCACCCACCATGTCGGTCACGAGGTCGGTCTTGGCCAGCAGCGCGGCCTGGTCGGCCTGCTGCACAAGCTGGGCATCCCCCAGCTGCGTGGCAATGGCCTTGGCGATGGACCTGACACGCTCCACGCGCTCGCCCTGCGTGCCCAGCTTGTTGTGATAGACCACCTTGCCGAGGCTGTCCACGCGCGAGG
This sequence comes from Comamonadaceae bacterium, assembly GCA_003484805.1. Taxonomy (GTDB): domain Bacteria; phylum Pseudomonadota; class Gammaproteobacteria; order Burkholderiales; family Burkholderiaceae_C; genus Simplicispira. The sequence continues at coordinate 2,010 of DMZZ01000050.1, forward strand.
CCAGCGTCTTCTTGCGGTCCTGGTCGAAGAAGAACTTGGCATCGGCCAGGCGCGGGCGCACCACGCGCTCGTTGCCGCCGATGACGAAGCTCGCGTCTTCGGGGTTGATGTTGCTCACCACCAGGAACTTGTTCGTCAGCTTGCCCGCCGCGTCGAGCAGCGGGAAGTACTTCTGGTTGGCCTTCATCGTGAGGATGAGGCATTCCTGCGGCACGCCGAGGAACTGCTCCTCGAACTCGCAGACCAGCACGTTGGGGCGCTCGACCAGGGCCGTCACCTCGTCGAGCAGTGCCTCGTCCTCGATGGGGCGTGCGCCGCCGCCCACGCGGGCCGCCGCAGCGGCGAGCTGGCGGGCGATCTCTGCCTTGCGCTCGGCAAAGCTGGCGATCACGGCGCCGTCGCGCGCCAGGGTGTCGGCGTACTGGTCGGCATGGGCCAGCACCACCGTGAGCTTGGCGGCCTCGAAGCGGTGGCCGGTGGTGGTGTTGCCGGCGCTCAGGCCCAGCGCCTTCACGGGCACCACGGTGCAGCCGTGCAGCGCGACCAGGCCATGCGCCGGGCGCACGAAGCGCACGCTGCTCCAGCCGGGCAGCTCGCAGTCGGTCTCCAGCTGGTAGCTCATCACCTTGGGGATGGGCAGCTTGGCAATGGCCTCGTCCAGGGCCTTCTGCAAGCCGGTGTCGAGCGTCGCGCCGGTCACCAGGCTGTCGTAGAACAGCGCCTCGGCCTTGCCGTCGGGGGCGCGCTTGAGCGCGGCCACGGCGGCGGCGGGATCGGACAGGTCAGCGCCCAGCGCCTGCAGTTTTTTCAGCAAGGCCGGCGTGGCCTGCCCTTCGGCATTCAGGCCCACGCTCACGGGCATGAGCTTCTGCTGCACGGCCTTGTCCTCGGCCTTGAGCCAGACGTGGCTCACATGGGCGGCCAGGCGGCGCGGCGAGGCAAACGCCGTCACGCCCGAGTCCGGGCCCACCAGGCCCTGGGCCTTGAGCTGATCGAACAGCCCATTGGCAAAGGCATCGCCCAGCTTCTGGAGCGCCTTCGGGGGCAGCTCTTCGACAAACAGTTCAACGAGAAGGTTTTGGGTGGTCATGGTGTGGGTTCCTGCGCTCAGGCGGCTTTCTTGGGCATGTTTGCCACCCACTCGCGCGGGGCCATGGGGAAGCCCAGGCGCTCGCGGCTTTCGTAGTAGCTCTGGGCCACGCTGCGGGCCAGGTTGCGGATACGGCCGATGTAGGCGGCGCGCTCGGTGACGGAAATCGCGCCGCGCGCGTCCAGCAGATTGAAGCTGTGCGCCGCCTTGAGCACCTGCTCGTAGGCGGGCAGCGCGAGCTGCTGCTCCATCAGGTGCTTGGCCTGCTTTTCGTGCGCATTGAAGGCGGTGAACAGGAAGTCGGCGTCGCTGTGCTCGAAGTTGTAGGTGGACTGTTCCACCTCGTTCTGCTTGTACACATCGCCGTAGGT
>DMZZ01000050.1:3487-3927 GCA_003484805.1 Comamonadaceae bacterium
TGCTGGAAGTAGGTGAACTGCGTGACTTCCATGCCGTTGAGCCAGACCTCCCAGCCCAGGCCCCAGGCGCCCAGCGTGGGGTTCTCCCAGTCGTCCTCGACGAAGCGGATGTCGTTCTTCTTCAGATCGAAGCCCAGCGCTTCAAGCGAGCCCAGGTACAGCTCCAGGATGTTGCTCGGCGCGGGCTTGAGCACCACCTGGTACTGGTAGTAGTGCTGCAGGCGGTTGGGGTTCTCGCCGTAGCGGCCGTCCTTGGGGCGGCGGCTGGGCTGCACGTAAGCGGCCTTCCAGGACTCGGGGCCGATGGCGCGCAGGAAGGTGGCGGTGTGCGAGGTGCCCGCGCCCACTTCCATGTCGTAGGGCTGTGACAGCGCGCAGCCCTGGGCGTCCCAGTAGGTCTGCAGCTTCAGGATGATTTGCTGGAAGGTCAACATGCGTTG
>DMZZ01000127.1:0-6964 GCA_003484805.1 Comamonadaceae bacterium
CGCGCGGGCGAGCAGGGCCGGGGCTTCGCCGTGGTGGCCAGCGAGGTGCGCAGCCTCGCGGGCCGCAGCGCCGAGGCGGCGCGCGAGATCAAGCAGCTGATCGGTGCCTCGGTCGAGAAGGTGGAGGCCGGCGCGCGCCTGGTGCAGAACGCCGGCACGACCATGGACGAGATCGTGGGCTCGGTGCACCGCGTGGGCGACATCATCGGCGAGATCACGGCGGCCGCATCCGAGCAGTCGGACGGCATCGGCCAGGTCAATAACGCCGTCAACCAGCTCGACCAGATGACGCAGCAAAACGCAGCGCTGGTGGAACAATCGGCCGCCGCCGCGCAAAGCCTGCGCGACCAGGCCCAGCGCCTGGCGGGCGCAGTGCAGGTGTTCAAGCTGGGCGACGCCACGCATGGCGCGGCTGCACACGCAGCGCCAGGCCTGTCCGGCCGTGCCAGCGCCCCCGCGGGCCTGCCCTCGGCACCGCAGGTGCCGCGACTGTCCTGACGGGATGGAACCGCAGCGCAGGCCGCTTTGCGGTGTGTGCATGGTCTTGAACGCGCCGCTGCGCAGTCCGGGGTCCATGGCTTGTTCCGAAGGCCCCTCACCACCCCCGAATCCACATGGCTGCCAAGCACATCGCCTGGAGACTTCTGACCCGAGGCGTGTAGCGCGCCCCCACGCATCCACGTACCCCGGCTCAGGGCCAGCAGAAGCGATGACCGGAGAAAGGCTCAATCCGTGGGGCCGTTCGGTCCCATGCGAGCCAAGAGGCTATCCCCCTGCTCCAAGGCAAACAACTGCCGTCCGGCAGGGGTTTCTGGCAACACGTAGACAATGCCGTCCGTCCCGGTAAAGGCGGGCTTCAGCACGGTCCGGAAAAAATCGAGCGGGACGTTGATGCAGCCATACGAAATGCGGTTGTCCAGCGGTGTGGGTGTGGACAGGCGCTGCGCCCGACGTTCCTTGACATTGGACGTGACTACGGGATGCATGGAAATGGCGCCCTCGTAGTCCACCCACAGGATCTCACTTCCCTTCAGGTTGCGCCCCAGCGACGCGACAAAACGCCCTGCCGGCGTGGTGCGTTCATACGGACGAATGCTGGACAACTTGCGCTCGCCGATGCCGGGAACCGCGTGATCTCCCGTTGCCAGACCCAGCAATGCCGGTGCTGCACCCTGGATTCTTCCCTCTGCGGAGAACACATACACCCTGGCATCCGCCTTGTCCACAAGCACGAAGGGGCTGTGCCGGTTGTCGCCCGAGCGGACGATCCAGTCGGCCACCAGACGTGCATCGGGGGACGCAGGCTCGCGCGCGAAGTCTGCCCGCGGGAATCGAGCAGCCATGTCGGTCTGCAGAGCACCGGCCGACCGGCCCTCTATCGGCCCACTTGCCCCCGGTTTTGTCGCCAGTGCCGGGGACACGCCAGAACCGAGCGTCAGCAAGACGGGCAAGAGCCGTAGCCATTTTTTCAGCAATTGATGCCTTGTCCGACCTGCGAGGCGATGCATCGCCGCCACGGTTGCGGGCATACCCCGCAAGGAGTCGCGAACGTCCATGGAGCCTGCTCCGCTCAGTTGCGATCTTGCTTGGGCGCCCGAACAGGCGCCCGATAGACCGGTGGCACCGGCACCACCTCGGTCGGCCTTTCCTGCACGACAGGGGGAGGCACGACGGTGGGCATGGGCGCTGCAACCGTCACCAGCTCCGGCTGTGGCGCTGGCAGAACATCCGTGGGAACCCGGGTCGCCGGCCACACTGGCGGCCATACATCCGCCGGCGGGTTTTGCGGAAACTCGACGGGTGTAAGCAGTACTGTTGGCACTGGCACTGGCACTGGCACTGGCACTGGCACTGGCACGGGTGGTGGTGGTGGTGGTGGTGGTGGTGGTGGTGGTGGTGGTGGTGGTGGTGGTGGTGGCGGTGGCGGTGGTGCTGCCGCGATGGCCCCGGATGTTTTGGCCCCTGCGGGGCCGCAGCAAGAGGCGGCGAGAGCGTATTGGCTGGCGTCTGCGCCGCCCAAGCTGTAGCCGGTATAGGTGATCGTCTTGCCCGTTCCCACCTCGGGCGTGTCAAACGCCGCGCTGCTGCCAGGCCCGGCCACCAGCGTGACACCGACAGGCGCCCCCTTCAGTCCCGTCAGGGTGGTCGCAGTGCTGCCGTCATAAACCTTGTCGCCTCCCGCCGCGAAGACCAGCATCTTTTGCGTCAGGGCCGAACCTCCGGTCAGGATGAAATGCCCGGAATAGTCCGTGGGCGCCACATACGAGACCGGGTTGTAGTGGATGGTGACGGGTGCATTGGGTCCGGTGACGGTGGCCGCCGGAGTGCCTGGCGCAAAGATCACGGTCCCGCCCGCAACCCCCGGCCCGGTGCCACCGCTGCCGGCGCTCAGCACCAGGCCGATTGGCAGGCCCAGGCTCTGGGCCGGGATACTGCTGCCCCGCGTCAGTGTGATTTTGGCGCCAATGTTGACATCCTCTGCGGCGCAAATGGACATGTTTCCGTCGGTCGTCGTCATGGCTGCACCCATGTTGACGTTGCGCCCCGCAGCCAGCGAGACGCTGCCATTGACCGTCGTGATGGCGGCATTCACGTTCACGTCGCGACCGCAGCACGCCACCAGGTTTCCGTTGGTGGCACTGATTGGCTGGTTCACGTTCACGTCCCGGGACGCATTCAATGTCAGTGTCGTAGGACTGGAACTTGCCGTCCAGCTGACCGGCTGGTTGATATGGATATCGCCGTTGCCGTCGGTCGCCGTGTTCAGATTGCTGACCGGAGGTGTTCCTGGAACCACGACATCCGGTCCCGTCACCGTACTGATGACGACGCTGTTGGTCACCAGCAGCGCCGAGAGGGTGGCCCCGGAAATATTGTCGGTGGCGAGACCGCCCACGGTGAAGTCCTGCGGATCGATCAGCCAGGTTCCCGTCGCCCCCCGGGATGCGACGGTGGTGACACGTGCGTCATTGGCAATCTTCACATGGGCTGCAGAGGTTTCAATGAACCCCCCGTTGCCTCCCCCTGGGGCGCTGGCGTCGAGGAGCCCGCCGACGTTCGCTGCACCGTTGTGCATGTCGCCCATCAGCCGGATGGTGCCGTTGTGGTTTTCGATGGTGTGGGCCTGGATCACGCCCGTGTTGTTCACGGCACCATGCAGCATGCCCCCTGCGGACTGGGCGGTCAGCAGCACCTGTCCGCCGTCAGCCTGAATCAGGCCGCCGTTGTGCACCAGCGCATTCAGGGCGCCCTGAGCCACCGCGACATTCAGCAGGCCGTCTCCGGCCACATCGAGCGTGATGGCCTGGCCTGCAGCCAGTGCGACCGTGCCCAGGCGCGCCGCAATCACGCCCTCGTTGCTGACGTTGGCCCCCAGCAGGGCCACATAGCCGCCCGAGGCACTGATGGAGCCCTGATTCAGCACGCTGCCCGCACCCGCACCATTGAAACGGTAGGTGCCAGCCATGAAATCACTGTCCGTGATGCCCAATGTGGATGCAACCAGCCCGCCGACGTTGACGGAGGCGTTCTTGCCGAACAGGATGCCGTTGGGGTTGACCAGAAACACCTTGCCGTTGGCCGACAAGCTGCCCAGGATGCTCGATGGATCGGGCCCCAGCACCCGGTTCAGCGCGACCGAGTGGCTGTTGGGTTGCACAAACCGGACGGACTCCTGCGCGCCAATCTGGAAGCTCTGCCAGTGGAGGGCTGCGTTCTGCGACGTCTGGGTGATGGTGGTGCTGCCCGGACCCTGGGCAATGCTCGCAGCGCCCGCAGCCACCACGCCGCCAGCGGGCAGTGCGTAGACGTGGGTGACAAACGCAAGCGCGAGGTAAATGGCCAGAGTGCTCAGGCCCAGGCGGGCCATGTCCCCTGCGACCACTCGGGCCGATGATGTTTTTTTGCCGTTGCTGCGGGTGTTTTCAGCCACAGCAACAAAGGTGCCGGTGTGGTCATTCCAGATGGAGCGGTAGGTGCAGTTCATGGGGTGCGTCCGGTGGGGTTGAATGGCGTCTCAATCGGGTGTTCTGGACAGCGCGAGGGCTCAGAAATACTTCACGGCCTGGATCCAGAAGCGGCCCGATCGGTCCGGCGCAGACGTCGCCGCGCTGTTGCCCAGCTTGTGGGCGTAGTAGGCCTTCACCTCCAGCTCGTTGGCCACGGTCCAGTTCAGACCGACCCCCGCACCGCTGAGCGTTCTGCGGTTTGGGCCGGCATTCCAGGGGCTCTTGTTCGCCGTCACCGTACCGGTGTCCGCAAACACGATGAAATGCATTTGGCCTGCCTGGCGTTCATGGAATTTCGGCAGCAGCATCCGGCCTTCCAGCGTCAACACATAGCCTTGGTCGGCATAGGCCTCGCCTTCGGGATAGGCGCGCACGGCGTACATGCCGCCCAGTTCCATTTTTTCGGAAACGTCCAGATTTCTGGATGCCACCTGGCCATGGATGGAGGCATAAATCGAGAACGATTCGCTCAGGTTCTGCAGCCGCGCTGCATGGATCGCCAGCTTGCTGAAATGGCCATGGGTTTGCGCAGTCACGGCATCAAACGCCCGCACATCCGGCGTCTGGATATCTAGGTTTCCGGCGGACCAGGCGATGGAAACCACACTGAGTCCGCCCCGGCCCACACTGTCGCTGTGGTTGCCGTACAGGCTGGCCGTCAGCACCTGCGAGCGTTTGTCGGTGGCCGAGGCAGTGGAGTCCACCCGGTCTTCAAACGACTTGGCATCCAAGCCCAGGCCCGCGTACAGGTTGCTGTTGCGCGAACGGATCAGCGGGTAGCTGCCGTACAGGCTGGCGATCTTGGCCGTACCGTGGGCATCGAGGCTGGAAAACTCCTTGCCCAGCTCGTAGCCGAGGTGGCTGTAGGCCACGCCGACGCGGGCTTTGCCGAACTGCATCTGGTAAGAGCCCCGCACGTAATGCAGCCCTGAGCCTGAAGTCACGGCACGCAATGTGGCCACATCGCCGTGGCCGGTGGGGTTGTTCAGGTTCACCGTAGCGCCCAAACGGTATGCGCCGGTATAGCGGTTTCCAGCGTTGTCGACATCAATGCTGCCGGTGACGCGCTGACCGGGTGTCAAGTCCACGATCAGGTCCGAGGTGCCAGGGGCCGCCCCGGGAACCAATGTCGATTGGACATTCACGCCAGGCAGATCGGAGAGCAGCAAAAGACTGCTCTCCAGCGGCTCGGTGGTGACCACGTCGCCGCTTTGCACGCTGCCCAGCAGACTGCCTGCCAGACCATCCGAAAGGTTCGTCTGGTTGCGCAAGACCACCTGGCCATAGTGGCCCTCCAGCACGGCGATGGTCAGCTCGCCGTTTCGGGTGTCCTGCGCGGGCAGGTAGGCCCGGGCGACGAAATAGCCGTGATGGCGGTAAAAGTCGGTGATGCGTGCCGCCATGGTGCGCAGTTCGGTCAGTGTCAGTTCACTGCCGGGCCTGAAACCGGTGAGCCCCAGCAGCGTGTCTTCGGAATACGCCTGCGCACCCGTCACCCTCAGCGCTCTGACCAGCACCCGCACGCTATCGGCCTCTTGGACCGGCGCCGGTCTGTCTTGCATCACCTCGATGGGTGGCGCACTGGGCTGCGGCATCTGGGTGGCCGACATGTTCAGCATCTGGCTTCCGGCGGTCGGTGGTTGCTGGGCGTATACGCCCTGGCTGAGCGCCAGCAATGCACAGGGGATGTATTTGATTTGGGGCATGGTGGCTTTCGTAGCAACGGCAAGAGCGGGGGCTGTGGTCACATGCTGTTGCAAGCGAGCGACGCGGTCTGTTCGCTGGCGCACGGAAGCTTCCCTTGGTTCATGGCGCCGTTTCCTGGGTTGTGGTCGAATCCGTCTTTTGATTGCCCTGGAGCCGCACCATGAACGCCCGCATCCCGACACAAGCCCTGCAACCTGCGCAAGCGCTGGAGAGCGTGAGCCGGGTCTGGGACGAGCGCATCGTTCCCCAGCTCACCGACTACATCCGCATCCCGGCCAAGTCGCCGATGTTCGAGTCCGGCTGGGCCGACCTGGGTTATCTCGACACCGTGGTGCGCAACGCAGCCGACTGGGTGCTGGCCCAGCAGGTGGCCGGGCTCACCGCCGAAGTGGTGCGCCTGCCGGGACGCACGCCAGTGCTGTTTTTCGAGATTGCGGCCACGCGCCCCGCCAGCAGCCAGACGGTGCTGATGTATGGCCACCTGGACAAACAGCCCGAATTCGAAGGCTGGCGAGCCGACCTCGGCCCCTGGACGCCCAAATATGAAGACGGCAAGCTCTACGGCCGGGGCGGCGCCGACGACGGCTATGCCGTGTACGCCAGCATCGCCGCCGTGCAGGAGCTGCAGCGCCAGGGCGCGCCGCACCCACGCATCGTCGGCCTGATCGAGACCAGCGAAGAAAGCGGCTCGCGTGACCTGCTGCCCTACATCGACGCCCTGAAACCCCGCCTGGGCGACGTGGCCCTGGTCGTCTGCCTCGACTCGGGCGCGGGCAACTACGACCAGCTCTGGCTCACCACCAGCCTGCGCGGCATGGCCAGCGGCACGCTGAAGGTGGAGATATTGACCGAGGGCATCCATTCGGGCGACGCCTCGGGCCTGGTGCCCTCGTCCTTTCGCATCATGCGCCAGGTGCTCGACCGCCTTGAAGACAGCGCCACCGGCCGCCTGCTGCCCGCCAGCTTCCACTGCGCAGTGCCCGCCGAGCGGCTGGCGCAGGCGCGAGCCACTGCCGCCATCCTGGGCGAAGAGGTGTACCGGCGCTTCCCCTGGGCGCATTACGACTGCGGCGGCTCCACCACCTTTGCCCTGCCCACCACCCAGGATCCGGTGCAGGCGCTGCTCAAACGCACCTGGGAGCCCACGCTGAGCGTGACCGGCGCCGAGGGCTTCGCGGCGCTGCAGGACGCGGGCAACGTGCTGCGCCCCTACACCGCGTTCAAGCTGAGCCTGCGCCTGCCACCGCTGG
>DMZZ01000281.1:0-20501 GCA_003484805.1 Comamonadaceae bacterium
CCGACCGCACGGCCGAAGTCAGCCGCAACACCGCCGAAACGCGCATCACCGTGCGCCTGAATCTCGACGGCACGGGCCAGTCCAGCCTGCATACCGGCATCGGGTTTTTTGACCACATGCTGGAGCAGATCGCGCGCCACGGCCTGATTGACCTCGAAGTGCACGCCGACGGCGACCTGCACATCGACGGCCACCACACCGTCGAAGACGTGGGCATCACCATTGGCCAGGCCTTTGCGCGCGCCGTGGGCGACAAGAAGGGCATCCGCCGCTATGGCCACGCCTACGTGCCGCTCGACGAGGCGCTCTCGCGCGTGGTCATCGACCTTTCGGGCCGCCCGGGCCTGGTGCTGAACATTCCGTTCACCAGCGGCATGATCGGCGGCTTCGACACCCAGCTCACGCACGAGTTCTTCCAGGGCTTCGTGAACCATGCGGGCGCCACGCTGCACATCGACAACCTGCGCGGCGTGAACGCGCACCACCAGTGCGAAACGGCGTTCAAGGCCTTTGCCCGCGCCTTGCGCGCCGCCGTCGAGCGCGATCCGCGCAGCGCCGACACCATTCCCTCGACCAAGGGCTCCCTGTAAATTTAATGCCAAATTGGCCTCCGGCGCTTATTTGACGTGCGCTAATAGCTATGAATTCAGTAGTAAAAACCGTGGCGGTGGTGGACTATGGCATGGGCAACCTGCGCTCCGTGTCGCAGGCCGTGCAGGCCGCCGCGCACGACACGGGCTGGACGGTGGTCGTCACCTCACGCCCCGAAGACGTGCGCGCAGCCCAGCGCATCGTGCTGCCCGGTCAGGGCGCCATGCCGGACTGCATGCGTGAGCTGCGCGACTCGGGTCTGCGCGAATCCGTGCTGGAGGCCGCCGCCACCAAGCCGATGTTCGGCGTCTGCGTGGGCATGCAGATGCTGCTCACGCACAGCGCCGAGGGCGATACGCCAGGCCTGGGCCTGATTCCGGGCGAGGTCGTCAAGTTCGAACTGGCGGGCCGCACGCAGCAGGACGGCAGCCGCTACAAGGTGCCGCAGATGGGCTGGAACACTGTGCGCCAGGTATCGCACGGCGGCGCCGTGCACCCGGTGTGGGCCGGCGTGCCGGATAACAGCTACTTCTATTTCGTGCACAGCTTCTATGCCCGGCCGCAGGACCCGCGCCACTGTGCGGGCGAGGCCGATTACGGCGGTGTGTTTGCTGCCGCGATTGCACGCGATAATATTTTCGCCACGCAATTCCACCCGGAGAAGAGCGCGGAGCACGGCCTGCAGCTGTACCGCAACTTCCTGCACTGGAATCCGTGATTTACACTTTTCCCGGTTGCCACGTTTTTCCACTCTCGTTCGGGCTGAGCCAGTCGAAGCCCATTTATCCCCGAACCCACCATGCTTCTGATCCCCGCCATCGACCTCAAGGACGGCCACTGCGTTCGCCTCAAGCAAGGCGACATGGACCAATCGACCACCTTTGGCGAAGACCCGGCCGCCATGGCGCGCAAATGGGTGGACGCGGGCGCGCGCCGCCTGCACCTGGTGGACCTCAACGGCGCCTTCGCGGGCAAGCCGAAGAACTACGCCGCCATCCAGTCCATCCTCAAAGAGGTCGGTGACGACATCCCGGTGCAGCTCGGCGGCGGCATCCGTGACCTCGACACCATCGAGAAATACATTGACGGCGGCCTGCGCTACGTCATCATCGGCACGGCGGCCGTGAAGAACCCCGGCTTCCTCAAGGACGCCTGCACCGCGTTCGGCGGCCACATCATCGTGGGCCTGGACGCCAAGGACGGCAAGGTCGCCACCGACGGCTGGAGCAAGCTCACCGGCCACGAGGTCGTGGACCTGGCGAAAAAGTTCGAGGACTGGGGCGTCGAATCCATCATTTACACCGACATCGGCCGCGACGGCATGCTCTCGGGCATCAACATCGAAGCCACCGTCAAGCTGGCACAGGCGCTCACCATACCCGTCATCGCTTCGGGCGGCCTGGGCAGTATGCGCGACATCGAGCAGCTCTGCGCTGTCGAGGAAGAGGGCGTCGAAGGCGTGATCTGCGGCCGGGCCATTTACTCGGGTGACCTCGACTTCGCCGCCGCGCAGGCGCGCGCCGACGAACTCGCGTGAGGTGGAACACCCCCCTTGCTGAGGCCCTGCGGGCCTTCCCCCCGCTCTCGCAGCGCTGCGCGCTGCGCGCTGCGGGCAGGGGGACGCTCCCAGCGCGGCGGGGCGGCCCTTGCGCGGGAGCCCTGGCGTGGGCCGCGCAAATTGCATGCGCCGTGGGCGGTGCGCTAGCGCAATGAAATACGCAGAGGCCCAGAGGCGTGGTTGAGACCTTCCACGGCCAGCCCTGCATCCGCCTGCGGGTCGGCAACAGCGACACCGCACTGGTGTCGCTGCACGGTGCGCAGGTGCTCTCGTGGGTTGCGGCGGGGCGCGAGCGTCTCTACCTGAGCCCGAAGGCCGTGTTTGACGGCCAGGCCGCCATCCGGGGCGGCATTCCGTTGTGCTTTCCCCAGTTCAACCAGCGCGGTCCGTTGCCCAAGCATGGTTTCGCACGCAACCTGGCATGGGCTGCGCAGGCGCCCGCATGGAACGCCGAGCAGGGTGCTGTCGTGCTGTGCCTGTGGCTGCGCAGCAGCGCGTACACCCAAGCCCTCTGGCCGCAGGACTTCGAGGTGAAGCTCACCGCGTCACTGGGCGAAGGATGGATGCATATCCATGTGGAGGCGTGCAATACCGGCCAGACGCCGTGGGAGTTCACAACGGCCTTGCACACCTACCTGGCGGTCGGTGCGGTGGAAAACGTCCGCCTTGAAGGGCTGGAGGGCTGCGCGCGCTGGGATGCCGTGCGGGACCAGTATGGCCTGCAGTTCGGTGCGGTGGCCATTGCCGGTGAGTACGACAGTGTCTTCAGCGCGCCAGCGCAGCCCATGCGCCTGCACGATGGCCCTCGGTGCCTGCAGATCAGCCAGAGCCCGAGCCTGGGCAGCATTGTGGTGTGGAACCCCGGTGTCGGCCTGTGTTCGCGCCTGGCGGATTTGCCTGCCGAAGGCTACCGATCCATGCTCTGCGTGGAGGCGGCGCAGATCGACGCGGCCGTGCCCCTGGCACCGGGAGCGCGCTGGCAGGGCTGGCAGATGCTCAAGGTCATGGACACACCGGGAGCGTCTGCCCCTGATTGACCGCAGCCACGGTGGTCAGCAGGTGCGTCCAGTAGCTGGGCAGCGTGGCCCAGGGGTTGCCGGTGCGCGTGGGGTAGTCAAAGACACGGTCGGTGGCATAGACCAGGCCTGCGTTCGCCAGGGGCGTGGCCGCCGCAGCCACGGCGCCTTGCATAGCCTGGCATGTCATGGCGTTGTGAACCAGCATGGCCTGGGTGCTGTTGGCTCGTGTGTAGAGCCAACTCGCCGTCTGGCGCGGATCGTAGCGGGCGTAGTCGGCCCCGGTGCCCTCGAAGGTGACGATGACATCAGCAACCCCGGCGTACGCTTCAGCAGGAATGGTTCCGGGGTTGCCCAGCACACGCAGGCTGGCATCCCGGGACTTGATGTGGTTGTAGATTTCCCGGTAAAAAGCGAGGCTGGCGGCATCGGCGGCCATCTCGTCCAGACAGATGCCGCTGATCAGGCCGCGCCCATAAAGATCCAGGTAACGGTCGATGTTCGCCTTGATGTCGGAGAGAGAGCGCGTGCCCGTGCCATAGCGGGTGTAGACATAGCCCAGCAAGCGGCCACCGGCCCCGACAAAATCCTGGGCCGCGCGCAGGTAGCGGGGTTCTGTGCTGCTGAAAATACCATTGGCTGGGTTCAGGATGGCCGTGATTTTCAGCCCGGGATGGGCGAGTGCGCTGGCAGTCAGTCGATCCCAGTCGGAGCCCGCCGCAGAAGGGTAGAAATAGGCCGGCACCAGAATCTCCAGCGGGGCGGGGTTTGGGCGCAGAAACAGGGTGTGTGTCGAGGCGCTGGCGCTGTCCGAGAGCGTGGCGGTGGCCGTGAGCGTCTGTTTGCCTGCCGTGCTACCGGTCAGTGTGGTGCTGGCATTACCCGCACGGGTCACGGCACTGGCGGGGGCGAAGCTGCCAGCCGGAGTGGAGAAACTCACCGCTGTGCCATCGGGTGCCAACGCACCATCCACGGTGACGCGAGCGCTCACAGCAATGGAAGTGTTGAGGGTGAAGACCTGGTTGACCGCAGCCGGTGCCGTGATGCTGACACTGAGTGTGGGTGTCGGCGCGTCAGAACCACCGCCGCAGGCAGAGAGCAATGTGACCAGGCAAAGCAGGCTGGCCTGGGTGCGAACGGTGATGTGGCGTGGCATGGCTGGTATTGCAGGGCAGAATCAGGCTACTGAAGCATAAAGGTTTCGTATTCGAGCCGGTTGAACTGGCGTGAGAGCAGGGCCAGCCCGGTGCACAGCGTGAGCAGCATGGACAGTGCGAAGCCATAGCCATACAGTGCAGCCCCGAAATATTGGGTAAAGGCGGTCAGGGTGATGTTGAGCACCACGGCTTGCGCGCACAGGAGCAGCACGATGCGGCGCTGATCCAGGTAGAAGAACACGTTCAGGATGGCCATCAGACCCACTTGCAGACCGGCGCCAATCACCTGCACCTGCAGCAGGGGCAGGTAGAGCTGCGATATGCCCAGTGCATTGAGCAACGACGGGCCCGCGACGAAGGTCATGAGCACGGCCAGGGTCTGGATCTTGGCGATCTCACCCAGACCCTGCTGGGTCGAATACACCATTTCATCGCGCATGGACTCGATGTATTCGAGCGATCCGCCGCTGCGCACCGCGTCGTAGAACTTGTCATAGAACTCGACAAAATCGGTTTCGATACGAACCAGGAACACGGCCATGCCGGGAATGATGGACAGGTAGGAAAGAAAGACCGGTAGGTCATAGATCAGCGATGCGCGCAGCGCGCCGATGATGGCCTCCGAGGTGGGCGTGAAGTACCAGAACATGAACTTGTCCACCCAGATGCCGAAGTTGTAGAGAAAACCCACGGCGATGAGGGAGGGGTAGAGCATGCTGCGCTGCGCGAAGTCAAAGGCGATCAGGCGGCCTTCGGGGTTGAATTCCCGCACGATCAGCAGCCACATGCCCATGAGCAGCACCAGATTGCCGAGAACGAATCCCCCCAGCAACCCTGCCAGCCCCCAGGGGCGCATCAGCAGGGAGGCTGCCACGATGATTGCATAGGCGCAGCCAAAGAGCAGGGCGATGACCTTGTAGCGCTTCATGCCGGACAGCAGGATGGTGAGAATCCATACCGCGCACATGATGGTGAACCCTGCCAGCATCAGCATGCGGTACATCAGCGCCTCGCCTGGCAACAGCAGAAAAAGCGCCGGTGTGCCCAGTCCAGCCGCAACAGCGATGACGACGAGCATCAGGCCGTGCAGATTGGGCAGGATGAGGTCCTTGCGTTTTTCAAACAATCGATCGGATACGAAGCGCGTGAACGCCAGCTGCACGAACCCGGTCAGGATCAGGCTGCCCGCCACAAGGTAGGTCACCGAGGTCTGAAACTGCGTGACCAGATGGGACGGCACCACCACGCTGGCACTGAAAATACCCACCAGCAGGATGCCGATGATGGAGAACACCCAGGGCCCGGAGCCGATCACGCCCGCATAGGCGTAGGCCTCCAAAAGGCCCACCAGGGTGTTTTTGCGCAGCAGGCGGCGCAACTCGAAACCAATACCCGCCATCAGCCGGACTCCTTCTGGCCAAGGAGGGCCTTCTCGTACACCTTGCGGTAGCGGTCGAACATCATCGTGTCGGTGTAGTAGCGTTCCACGCGGGCCACGGCGGCGGCGCTGGCGCTGTTCCAGGCGGCGGTGTCCGAGAGCAGCGCAATGGCGGCATCCGCCAGCGCTTGCGGGTCGGCGATGGGAACCACGGAGCCGCTGTGCCCCAGGGCACGGTCTTCATCGTCCAGCCCTTCAATCAGTTGTCGGCAGGAGCCCACGTCGGTAGAGACCGTCGGTACGCCGGCCGCGTAGCCTTCCAGGATCACCAGGGGAAGGGCCTCGCTGATCGATGAAAGCACCACCAGCCCGATCTGGGGCATGAGGTTTTCCACACGCTGGAACCCGAGGAATTTGACATGCTCCTGCAGGCCCAGGCTCTGCACCAGGTTCTGGCACTCCTGCGCATACTGCGCATCTTCTTCGGTGGGGCCGGCAATCCAGCCCTCTGCGCCGGGCATCTGGTTGACCACGCGGCGCATGGCACGAATGAAGGTCTTGACGTCCTTGATGGGCACCACGCGCCCGATCAGGCACAGCACCTGCGGGGGCGTCTCGGGGCGCAGCTGGCGCAGCGGTGCAAACCGGGCGAGGTTGATCCCGTTGGGGATGTTGAAGGTGCGCGCTGCCTCGGCACCATCGTGGATCTGGCGCAGGCGGTTGGCCTCGTAGAGCGCGATGATGGGGTCGGCAGCGTCGTAGCAATAGCGCCCCATCCATTCAAAGAAGCGGATCCACATCTGCCGGAAATACGACAGCTCCGTGGGGTCGCGCTGGAAGACGTTGCGGTTGTCCCGAATCCATTCGCTCTTGAGCAGATCGATCTGGCGCTCCTTGGTGTAGATGCCGTGCTCCGACAGCACCAGGGGCAAGTCGCGGGCTTCGTGCAGCAGCGCGCCCAGAAAGCCGGCATAGCCGGTCGAGGCGCTGTGCAGCACGCGCACCGGTATCAACTGGTGCGCCACGCGCGCCAGCAGCCACAGGGGCTGGAACATGATGCGCACGGTCCAGAAATAGTCCACAAAGGAAGGGTCAGTGCAGTAGCGCCGGTAGGTGTCGCACAGCAGGTCCCATGAGAGTTTGCTATACAGGAAGTCGTCGATCTGCAGCCGTCCACCGGGCATCATTTCGCGTGTGAGGCTGCGCAGTGTCTGCAAGGTCTGGGTGCTGTCGGCCTCTCCATGGCGCAAACATTCCACCAGGTTGTTTGCCATGGCAAACGCGAAATCATCACCGCGCCGGGCACCGGGCAACCCGTGCGCTGTGAGGTTTTCGTACAGGTAGTGCTCCTCGAAATGCACCACATTGGCGGGCAGCTCATACTTGAACCCGCTGTAGTCCGAGCGGCGGCTGCCGAGGAAGACGATGGCATAGCGGTACTCGGGATAGGCGCGAATGATCTGGTTGATCCAGCTGGAAACGCCGCCGCTGACATACGGAAAAGTGCCTTCCAGGATCAGTGCGACGTCTGCCTCCTGGGCCTTGGGGGCCGGTATGGGAAGCGTCATCGGGCACTCCAGTAGTCGATGATCGGGCGCAGCCGTGGCAGCGCGCTCCATTGATCGAGCTGCTGCATCAGCTCGCGCGTGCGGGTGAAATCGCGGCGTTCAAAACACAGTTCGGCCTGATATGGCAGAACGCGTGTGGCGGGCAACCCCAGTGCATGCGCCTTGTCATAGGCCAGAGAGGCTTCTTCAAGCTGCCCGAGCTCATGCAGCAGGAGGCCGCGGCGCAAGCACAGCAAGGCGCTATCAGGCTGAAGCGTCAGCGCATGTTCGGCATAGCGCAAAGATTCCCGGCTGGCGTACTCGCGCAGATCTCCTTGTGCCAGATCCTGGTAGATGAACTCCCAGTAAAGATCGGACAGGTTGTGTACGGCTTTGAGGGTCAGCGGCCCCGGGTGCTCCGGGCCTTCCTCCGCCTGGGCTGCGCGCAAGGCCTTCAGTTCGAGATCCACCGCGCGGCTGATGCGCTGCTCCAGTGTGTCCAGCATGCCGTAGGCCAGCAGGCGCAGGTCTTCGCTGGGGTCGTTCAGCACGTTGCGCAACAAGGGAGATGCCACGCGGCCCGAGACATGCTGCAGGGACACCATGGCGCGCATGCGGTCTTTCTGGGGGACCTCCGGATTGCCCAGAAATGAACGCAGACCGGTCTGGCGAAAGCTGCCCTTGATGCGCTGATGCTGGTCGAATTCGGGCAATTGCAGCGATTCGAAAGTGCTGTGGGTACTGGGCGAACGATAGTAGCGCAGCACCAGCGCGCCCGCCAGCATGCCCAGAAATCCGGCAATCGGCACCGCATAAATCCATAGCATCAGCAGAGCAAGCATGGGTAGCCGGGGTCGTGCTTGCGCAGCGGGCAGCAGCGGCAGCACGAACAGGGACAGCAATGCGCTGGCAAGGGCGTGGGCCAGCAGGTAACTGATCAGGGCGGTGTCGGAGTTTTCATGCAGCAGCAGAATGCCGCTCCAGGCGGTCAATTCCATGAAAACGGCCGATAGGCCGAGCTTTGCGTTAAGCATGCGCGATTTCGTGCAGGCGCTGTAACGAGGCCAGGGGCGGTGCATCTGCCAGGGCTATCTGATGCGGAAACACGCCGGCGGTGGCCAGTGAAGTACCCTCTTTCTGGTGAATCCAGATTTCCAGCCGGGCCAGAAACCCCTCAGCGGTGGCGGCATCGCCCAGCGGCATGAGCAGGGCCAGAACCTGTCGGTTGGGGCCAGTGATCAACCAGGACTCATCCATCAGCCGCTGCAGGCGCTGCATCTGTTGTGGCAGATCGCGCTGGATGGCAGTGGGTGAAAATTCGAGTGCGACGATGATGCTGGGAACCCCGGCCTTTTGGTGCATGCGCCACAAGCGCTGCGTCTCAAAGGCAAATTCAGGTGGGCAGGCAGGGAGTTCCTGCTGCAGCGGTCGGGCCAATGCCTGGGTGGACAGCCCGTCGGTGTAATACCCCAGGAGCAGATTGATGGTCTGCAGGTTTTCTTCCTGTACCGAGAAGAACGGCATTTCATCGACCAGCAGCAGCCCGTAAATTTCTCCGCCCAGATCCAGCAGAGGCGCAGCGACCAGATAGTGGCTGATTTGCTGCTCGGCCGTGGCCTGGATGACATGGCACAGCTTGCCCGACTCCAGGGCCTGGCGCACCAGCGGATCATTGGCATGCAGCGAAAGGGGTTCGCCGATGCGTGCGAGGGGCGCGGCTTGCAGCTGCTCGCCGTCCGTTTGGTAAAGCGCCGCTGCACTGATCTGGCAATACTGCGCCAGCAGGCGCAGCAAGGTTTGCGCATCGGCCTGTACGCTGCCCAGGCCGCGCAAGGTTTTGAGCGCATCGCGCATCGACATGGGGCGCCCGATCAACTCCTGTTCCAGCCGGTCGTGCGATAGGCGAAGCAGGTAGTACTGGCGTATCAGGTGCTCCATGCGCTGGTTCAGGTAGTGCTGCACGGTTTCCGCGCGCCGGGTCCGGGCCATCCACAGGCTGGAAAACTCGCCCACCAGCATGACGATGATCAGGCCGCCGAGAAAAAACACCTGGGGAAACTGGTCGAAGTGACCGATGTTCAATGCCAGCCAACCCAGCAGCAGCACACCGGCCGCGCCCAGGCCGGTCAATGGCCCATACCGCAGTGCCACGATCACCGGGGCCAGCCATGCCCAGTGGAAGTCCGCATGAATCCACAACGGATCTTCCGGGTTGAGCACAAGGCCGATCCCCAGGGCCACCAGCGGAACCAGCAGGGTTTCAAGCAGGACGATCCAAGAACGAACACCGGTGGCGGCCAGTTTGCCCAGCGGAGACCCTGTGAACTCCACGCTGTATGGCGCTCTGGGCGGATGCTGTGTGTCCGATGCGGGTTTCGGGCTTGCAGCAGAGTCAGTTCGCATGGTCGGGCGAGGGTCTTCAGCGCGCACCGGTCAGGCCGAATTGCAGCAGTTCGCGAATGAGTTTTTGGGCAACGGCCGAGAGCGCCTCACGGCTCCAGCCGCTCTTGCCTCCCGCGCCGCTCCAGAGTGTCTCGCCTGTGGTTACGTCAATGATCTGCAGAGTGACGCCCGCAGCAGGCTCGCCATCGACGCCGACCTTGTAGCGCCACTCATCCACCGCGCCGACAAGGGCGTAGCGCACCTTTTGTTCACGGGCCCAGGTCAGTGCCTCCTCCAGCCGGCGCGGAGAGCTTGCATCGAAAAGCGCTTCCTGCTGGGTGTTGCCCTGGTAGCGTTTGACGCGTCCCACGCCCTGGGCGTGCAACAGGGCCTCGGCAATCGCCTCGGCGCGGTTGCCCGCCAGCGGTGTTTCGGTGTGGTTGGAGAAGGGCAGAACGGCCCAGAGGGCATCGCGCTCCAGCGCAGGGGCCTTGCCGCGATCCACGGTGGAGCAGGCTGCCAGCAGGGCGAGCAATGCGGTGCAGGCCAGGATCTTCAGATGGGGCAGGTGGCGGGATGAATGGCGCATGGTGGTTTACCTCGAAGGGGGGTCAGTAATGGTTGCGGTAGTTCAACTGGATTTCGCGGGACAGGCCGGACGACTGTGCTCCGGACTTGCCCAGGCTCCAGATCAGGCTCATGTGATCGGTGCCCAGCAGGCTGCCAGCGAACCCCAGACGCAGGCTGTAGCCGGGGCCTTGCCGACTGTGCCAGGTGCGTGCGACAGCCGCAAAGGGGCGCATGGCCCGGGTGTAGTCACGCTCGAAGCGCATGTTGGTGGTCAGCTGGATGCCATAGAAGCTGAAATTGTCTGGCAGGAAATAGCTGGCCCCTGCCGACAAGGACCGTGGTGGCAGGTAGCGCAGGTAGGCGAGATCTGCGCCAGCCAGCCCCGCAGGGTCATTGCGGCGGTAGGCATGGTGGGACCAGAAGGCACCGACATCCACCGTGGGGGCATCGAGCCGGTAGGTATGTGTGTAGCTGAGTGCGGTGTGGCGCCCGCTGCCGAGGTGGCCGCCGGTCTGCAACTGGTATCGGTCGCGCCAGTGTTCGACCATGAACTGGTCCAGGCGCGTAGGCTGGTAGCGCAGGCTGGCGCCCAGGCGGTCTTTCATGCCGCCCATGCGCAGAACCAGGCTTTCCTGGGTAGGCAACTGTGTTCCCAGGTCCAGGCGCAGCGTCAGGCGGTTGTCCAGGCGCAGTTCCTGTTCGAGTTGCAGGGGGGTGTAGCCGGTCAGGCTCTCCCGGCGGGCGATGCGCAACAGGGTGCTGCCGTTGGGGTATTGCCAGCGCAGTTCGGCCTGCAGGGCATCTTCGGAGGACGGGTTGTAGACCGTCTGGGGCAACCGGGAGCGCCGGTCGATGTGCAGCAACCGCAAATCCAGGAACAGCCGGGGGGTCAGTGCCAGGTGCAGTTGCGCGCTGGCTTCGTGTTCGTCGATGCTGTCGAGCTGCCGTGAAATGACTTGCGCGCCCGCATGGTCGCTGAACGCCAGCAGGTTCTCGGTCAGTTGCTGGTGGATGGGGTTGTCGTCGGGTTGGTCGCCCTGGGTCTCGAAGGCAGCGGTTTGCGCCCGCCGGATGTCGCCCACGGCCGCAGCGGCGTTGACGCGGTCGTAGCGTGGCAGGCGCGCGTCGAAGGTTTCCAGCAACTGGCCCGTCGCGGCCTTGTCCTTTTCGGCCAGGGCCACGGTGATCTCGGCCCACAGGGGGCGGTTGGACCGCAGGCTGTGGCTGCGTGCATATTGGTGCCACAGGAAGCCACGTTCGGCGGAGTATTCCCCCGCATCCTGCAGCCAGCCGATGGCCGTTTCAGCGGCAGCATTCGAGAAACCGCCGCGTGCGTCGCGGTCCAGGCGCAGCAGTTCGCGCAGTGTCTCCAGCCCGGCATCGCCCGGGCGCTGCATGATCTGCAGGCGGGTGCGTGCCAGGCGCCGCACTTCATCCAGGCCCTCAGCGGTAAGCCAGCGGGCGCGGGCCTGCGCATGGCTGAGGCGGGGGCCGCCATCGTTCTGGCGGGCGTTTTGCCATTCAGTAGACAGCAGGTGCCGACGCAGCCGCCAGGCGCGGTCTGATTGCTGGTTCTGGTCCAGGGCGTCGGCATAGTTCATGAGCCACAGCAGGTCGGTCTGGTGCGACGCGATCCTTGGCCGCAGGTAGCGATCCAGCGCGACCGTGGGCAGCGAGAGGGCCTGGTAGGCAGAACCGAGGGCGTCGTGAACCTCTTCGTCCTGGCTCCATTCGGGCTCGTGCAGCGCCAGCAGCTCGCGCAAGGCCACGGTGTCGTTGCTGTCGATGAACAGCCACAGCAGCGCATGGCGCATGGCGGGTGACTGGGGCGCCGCCCGCAGCCCCGCCTCATAGTACTGGCGTGCCTGCAAATGCTGGCCCGTGTTCTGGTAATACGTGCCGGTCAGTCTCAGGAACTCGGGGTCCTTGCGCAGGCGCGCCAGCGCATGGCGGCGGGCCTGCGGCGCCGGGTCGATCTGGCCCAGCAGGCGTTTGACGTCGGCCCACTGGCTGCGGCTGACATACAGCGTCAGTGCCTGCACCAGATGGCGTGGTTCGTCATAGCGCTCCCATGCCAGGGTGGAAACGGCGGCGGCCTCCAGCGGCTGGTCGGTCTGCAGGATGCGGATCAGGGCGTCGAAATCTCCGACATCGACCTCTTCCGTAGGGAGCAGCTTGCGGTAGGTCTGTATGGCCAGGGTGTCCTTGCGCTGTTGTTCTGCGAGTTGCGCGGTGAAACGCCAGAAGCCCGGCGCATTTTCGGTTTGCGGCGTGACCTTGCTCTGGGCGGCATCCAGCCACGCGAGGCCCAGCGGGCCCTGCCCGCGCAGCAGCGCCAGAACGGCCGCGCGCATGGCGAGTTCGGGTGTGATGCGGGCCGGGTCCTGAAATAGCCGCTGCCAGCTTTCGAGAGCGGTTTCCAGATCGCCGGCCCGTTGGGCCAGTCCGGCCAGCATTTCGAGCGTGGCGGGGGTGCGCGGCTGCTGGCGCAGGAATTCGATGGCGGGCTGGGGGGTTCCAACGCGCTCGTAGGCCATCACCAGCTCCTGCAACAGCCGTTCATTTCCGGGCTTGCGCTGAATTTCGTAGCGCAAGGCCTCAATCAGTGCGGCATCGTCAAACTGACCAGGGGCCAGACGCAGGACGGACTGCCAGGCCGCATCCTTCTGGGTGCGCCGTGCCAGGATCAGCCAGTTTTCCAGCGCCATCTCAAGGCGAAGTGTCCACTCGGAAACCTGCGCCAGGCGTTCACGCCAGACCATGTCGTGGGGCGATTGCTGCACGGCGGCACGCGCCACCAGCCAGGCGTCTTCAAGATTCCTGTTTTCCAGGAACACGGTGTAGCCCAGGGCATAGGTCTTGTCGTCAAAAGGCAGGCCAGGGCCGGGCTTGGTATCGGATGGGCTTTTCTGGCGGGTGGAAACAAAGGATGCGCGACTCTCGAAGGGCGGGTCTGCGGGAGGCCGCAGCAAGGCGGGGTCGAGCAGGTAGGCGCGATCCTCGTAGTGTGGCGATGCCGTGGGTGTGGTGTGGCGTGCCGCGGCGGGCTGCAGGCGCAGCGGCACGGAGGGTGGGGCCTGGGCCAGAGCCTGGTGTTGCAACTGCAGCAAAAGTGCCAGGTGCAGGAGCTGCTTGATGTAGCGTTCGGCCCTGTCCGGGCGCCCTGCGGCGCGCGCCAACTGCACCATCATGCGCAGCACCTCGGGATCGTCATGGAGTACGCCTAGCTCTCGTTCTGCCAGTTCAAGTGCCGCAGAAGTGTTGCCGCTCGACTGCATCGCAGCCACCGCCGAGAGGTAATGGTTTTTTGCGGTCTGGGCATCAGGGGTTGACTGGCGGGCCAGCAAATAAAGTTCTGCGCACAGTGAATAGTTGGACACGGCCAGGGCTTCACGTGCCGCGCTCTCGTACAGCAGTGCGGCCTTGTCGGCTTGCTGCTCGCGGGCCGCCTGGCCACGCAGCAGGGCGATGCCTTCGGTGCGCGCACCCAGCAAGAAAGCCTGGCGCGTGAGTTGTTGTTGTTCTTCCTGGGGCCAGTCTTCCTGCACCAGCGTGCTGAGCTGTTGCAGCAGATCACTGTGCAATGCGTCTCGTGCGGCTTTGTTTTCTGCGGGTGTTTTCTCGTACTTGTTGTACGTGGCGCTCCAGAGGGTCCAGACGGCATCACGGTGCAGTTGCTGATTGGTCGAGGCGGTGGCGGGCTGCAAGGTCTTGCGCACCTGCTCGATTTCGCCTTCAGTGGCCTGGCGCTGGGCCAGCAGCAGCCGCAACCGTGGATTGTCGGAATCGCTGCGCAGCAAGTTGTTCAGGTAGGCGGTGGACAAGGCAGAGTCATCCTGGGCGCTGGCCAGCCGCCGCTCCAGATCCTGGCGCGGATACAGCAGCCACAGAGCGCCGCCAACCATCCCGGCCAGCAGGAACGTCAGCCAATGGGGCGCCAGAACGGGGCGCTCAAGCGGCTGGGCAGAGGATCTGGATGTGCGCGGAAGCATCGGGCAACTGGAAGGTCTGGATACCGGCACGCGCGGAGGCGTCTGCGCGAACCGGAGGTAGCACGCGCCCGTGGGCACGAACCTGGCATTGACGGGAGGCCAGTGCCAGGCTCCATTGCAGCGGTACATGCCCCTGGAGCGTGAACTCGGTGCGCGTACCGTCGGCGCTGGTGCGCCAGGCCTGGATGCGGGCATTGGCTTCGTGCAGGTAGGAGCGCTGCGGGGCGGCCGTCGGTTCCTGTGTCCTGAACCAGGCACTGCCGCCAGTCAGGTGCAGGTAGGTGCCTTCCTCGCCCTTGCGGTAGCCCGCCACGTTCTGGCTGTCCGCCAGGGCGGGGACGCCCCAGTGGGCAGGCAGCCGCAGGGTGCGCAGCTCGCCCGTGCCGCGCACGCGCCAGCCCTGGCCGTCGCGTGCGATCGTGTAATCGTAGTAGTCCTGCACTTTGCGGATGTATTCGGAGGTGAACACCGGGTGCAGGGGCTGTGCCAGTGCCCAGCGATAGACCTTGTGCAGCGCGTTCAAGCCGGCCCGCTTGCTGGCCGAGTAGGTGTGGTAATAGATGTCCACCGGCTTGATGCGGCGTGGACTGTCGGTCATCTCGAAGGTCTCGATGGCGCGCTCGAAGCCATAAAAAGGCCCCTGCCAGAGGTTGGTGTAGATGTTCTCGTTGGTGATGGGGGCGAAAACCTGCAGATACCCACCCTTGTGAATGCCCGGGCTGCGCACCGCTGTGAGAGAGGGGTGGCTGCGAGAAATGAAGGTGTCGCCGCCGTTCATGTTGAGCAGCCCAGCGCGGCTGGTAATCGCCAGTGCTTCGGCGCTGGGTGCTGTGTCGCCGGTCCACAGCATGGTGCTCACCGGCTTGTCGACTGGCGCCAGGCGCTGGCGGATGTAATCCACCGAGCCCACGATTTCACGTTCCAGATTGAAGGTATAGCCGGGCAGGTCGAGGTGGTAGTCCTTCTGGGTCTCTTCGAGGAACACGCCGTGCCTGGCGCTGCGGTCCCACAAGAAGGGGTGGGAATAGCTGTGGCTGGCGATCTCGATATGGGGCAGGCGGAACATGCGCCGGGCGATCTCTTCGAGTTGTGCGCTTTCCTTTGGGTAGATGCCATGTGGCGCGACCTCGGCCTCGATGACGGACATGGTCTGGGGAATGCGGTATTTCTCGAAGACTTCCTTGAGCAGCACCTCGGAGGCAAAGGGGCTGCCGGGCAGTTCGGCGCGCGAGGGGAAACCGTCGCCATCCACATGGGCCATCAGCAGGCGGCGGCCATTTTCGGTGGTGACGTCCGGCACGGGCATGGGCTGCAGTCGCAGCGCCTGGGTGAGGAAGGCAAATGGGTCAAGCACCCAGCGCTTCTGCTCCAGGCCCGGAAGTTCGGTCATGACGAAGGGGTCCAGCGCAAAACCGCCCCAGGGCATGAGGGCGCCGCCCACGAACGCCTGGCCGCGCGCATCCTGCAACTCGACCAGCGGCGTGGCCTGCGCGGCCATGGTGCCTGTCAGGCGAACCGGCGTGTAGTCGCGGTGGGGCACGGGCGTGGCAGTCTCAAAGCCCATCATGGCATGCTGGCGCACAATGCGCAGCGCCCCCTGGGGTTCCACGTTGGAGGTCTGGAGGCCCAACTGTGCGGCCCACGCGCGATCGGGCTGGAAGCCGAAGTCATCCACGATGGCCAGGGGCATGCCCTCGGCCGCCCGGGCCAGGAGCCAGCGGCTCAGTTCCTTGCTTTTTTGTGTGGGGACAAAGCCCGAGAACCAGGAGGCGATGCCGGCATAGCGGTCGCCGTAAATACCCTCGGGCAGTGCTTCGCGCATGTCGGCGTAGTCCACCACATAGCCCATGTGGTTCAGCGGCATCTGCAGGTAGCGGTGTGGATTGGCGTAGTTCAGGGCCACCGCCTCGGCGCCGTTGTAGACCATCAGGATGCGCCGGGGCACAACTTCAATGCTGCCCACTCCTAGCGTGTGCAACTGGCTGTCGCCAACCCAGGGGATGATGCCTTGGGCCTGGATGCGCCGTGCAGTCTCGCGCGCCAGGGCGCGGTCGTGTGGCGGTGCGTAGTCGATGGCCAGCACGGGCAGGCGGTCGCGCTCCTGGATGGTGCGCAACTGGGCCAGAATCCAAGCGCTGTCTTCGGCCTTGACCTCCTCGTAGCGCTGGGTGCCCGCGTTCCAACCCCGGTAAAGCGATTCGGCCGCCACCATTTCGATCTTGCCCTTCACGCGGGGTACGATCTCGAAACCCCGGTTGAGGATCAGGCGGATGCCAGGAAAACGGCGGTGCAGGGTCTCGATCACGCGCACCAGGCCGTCTTGTTGGGCTTTTTCGTCGAAACGCTCGGCCAGGCGGTAGGAGTCCAGCGTGTCGAGAAAAAAGCCCTTGTAGCCCCGTTCCCATAAAGGGGCCACCACCCGGTTGGCAAAGAAATCCGGCCATGCCTGCGGGGTCTGGTCGAGCACCACCGAGTTCCAGTGGCCATTGCGCGCCATCTGCCAGGCAGCGGGAATGTCTGCGTAGTAGGGGCGCGACGGCTGAACCTCGGCAACCGATACATAAGCGTAGAGTTCACCACCGCTGCCACCGGCGCGGTGTTTTACCGGATCATGGCCGTGGCCAGGCTCGACCACCACAATGTCAAAGGTTCTGAATTCCGACAATGGAATGCCTTGCCCGTAGTGCAACGCAACGGCCGGCGCAGCCTGCACTGTGTGCGGCAGGAGCAGCAGAAAGTTGGCCAGACACATCAAAAGCCGACCGAAGTAACGCAAGGTGCCAACGGGGAATGGAGCAGGCATGGGCGATGTTTCTTGGGGGGGTGGTTTTTTACGGAGTCCCGGGGGTAGCGGAACATGCACTCTTGTATATTGCGCGATGTCAAAACACTTACTCGGTTAATTGTATGAAATTGTTAATTCACCGAAGCAATTGAATTTTATGTATGAATAGTTAAACTCTTTCGTGCTGCGTCCACTTTTCCATCCGCAGGGGCGCTGAAGCCCGCACAGAGGAGTAATCGTTTGATTCTTGTCACAGGGGGAGCCGGTTTCATTGGCTCGCATACATGCACGGCGCTGGCAGCTGCGGGTAAAGCCTTTTTGGTGCTCGACAACTTCTGCAACAGCCGACGTTCGGTGCTCGAGCGCATGGCGCGCATCCAGGGGCGCACGCCGCTGTGCGTGGAGGGCGACGTGCGCGATGCCGCGCTGCTGGAGCGGGTGTTTGCCCAGCACCCGATTGAAGCCGTCATCCACTTCGCGGCGCTCAAGTCGGTGGGCGAGTCGGTGCGTCAGCCCTTGCACTATTACGACAACAACGTGTCGGGAACGGTGACACTGCTGCGCGCCATGCAGGCGGCGGGCGTTCGGACGCTGGTGTTTTCTTCGTCTGCCACGGTGTATGGCGAGCCCGCCACGCTGCCGATCCGTGAGGATTTTCCGCTCTCTGCCACCAACCCCTACGGGTGGAGCAAGCTCATGATGGAGCAGGTACTGGCCGATGTGGATGCTGCCGAGCCGGGGCAATGGCGTATTGCGCGGCTGCGCTACTTCAACCCGGTGGGCGCGCACGAGAGCGGCCTTATCGGCGAAGACCCGCAGGAGGTGCCCAACAACCTGCTGCCCTATGTGGCGCAGGTGGCGGTGGGGCAACGCGAGCGCCTGAGCGTCTATGGCAACGACTACCCCACGCCCGACGGCACCGGGGTGCGCGACTACATTCATGTCTGCGACCTGGCCGACGGCCATGTGGCTGCGCTGCGTTACCTGGAGCAGCACCCGGGGCTGCTGACCGTGAACCTGGGCACGGGCCGACCCGTATCGGTGCTGGAGATGGTGCGCGCCTTCGAGCAGGCCAGCGGCCGCGCCGTGCCGTACCAGGTGGTGGCCCGCCGCCCGGGCGATGTGGCCCAGTGCTGGGCCGACCCCACGCTTGCGCAGCAACTGCTGGGTTGGCGCGCGCAGCATGGCGTCGAGCGCATGTGCCAAGACGCCTGGCGCTGGCAGAACGGCGAAGCGCGCGGGTTGGATTAATGCTCTTTTATGCATAGCTGTCAGCGCTTTTATCCATTGAATTTAGATGTGAAAAATATCTGAAAATCAATGAAATCAAGCGCAAGCAGCTCACTTTTCAATAGTGCCATCGCCTGCTTTCTTTTTGCAGGGTGCCTGCGTGGTATCTTGCGGGCCTTGTCCTAACTGCCCCATTTCCTGCGCATGCTTGCCAAACGCATCATCCCCTGCCTCGACGTGACCGGTGGCCGGGTTGTCAAGGGTGTCAATTTCGTTGAACTGCGCGACGCGGGCGACCCCGTGGAGATCGCCGCACGCTACAACGCGCAAGGCGCCGACGAGCTGACCTTCCTTGACATCACCGCCACCAGCGACGGGCGCGACCTGATCCTGCACATCATCGAGGCCGTAGCCAGTCAGGTGTTCATTCCGCTGACTGTGGGCGGTGGCGTGCGCACTGTGGAAGACGTGCGCCGCCTGCTCAACGCAGGCGCAGACAAGACCAGCTTCAACTCCGCCGCCATCGCCAACCCCGACGTCATCAACGCCGCCTCGGCCAAATATGGCGCGCAGTGCATCGTGGTAGCCATCGACGCCAAGCGCCGCAACGCCGAGGAGCAGACGCGCCTGGGCCTGGATGGCCAGCCTGTGGGCGCCGGCTGGGACGTGTTCAGCCATGGCGGCCGCAAGAACACCGGCCTGGACGCCGTACAGTGGGCCAGCGAGATGGCGCGGCGCGGCGCGGGCGAAATCCTGCTGACCAGCATGGACCGCGACGGCACCAAGGCGGGCTTCGACCTCGCCCTCACCCGCGCCGTGAGCGACGCGGTCGACGTGCCCGTGATCGCCTCGGGCGGCGTGGGCGACCTGGACCACCTGGCCGATGGTATCCAGATCGGCGGCGCCGACGCGGTGCTGGCCGCCAGCATCTTCCATTACGGCGAGTACACCGTGGAGCAGGCCAAACGGCATATGCGGGAGCGGGGGATTCCGGTGCGGTTGTGAGTTTCTTCTGAGGCTGGAGGCCGGGACTCGCCCCTATGGGGGGAAGCTAGAGAAAGCGACCACGCTCCCGGGCATACACGCCTACCGCTGTCCTAAGCTCAGGTGCAGCGATTGCTATAAAAATATAGCACTCAGAGATTCCCTCATGAGCGCCAGAGTCCAAAAACTCTCAAGGCGCAATCTTCCGCTTCAGCGCCCGAGCCACCGCCGGCGGCAGGCTCGGCAGCGAGCGCAGCAGCCACGGCAGCAGCTTGCGCTTGAGCCCGCTGAGCGACTGCGGCACTACCGCCTCGATCAGGTGCGGCCCGGGCGTGGCCAGGGCGTGCTCCAGCGCCCGCACGAACTCCTCGGCCGTGGTGGTGCGCACGCCGTGCACGCCCATGCCCTGCGCGAGCTGGGCGAAGTGGATCACCGGGCCCGTCAGGTCCAGCTGCGAAAGGGCCTTGACGCCCACCTTTTCGGCGCCCACACGCTCCAACTCCACGTTGAGCACGGAATACGAGGCGTTGTTGAAGATGACCGAGACCACGTTGAGCTTCTCGCGCGCCATGGTCCACAGCGCCTGGATGGTGTACATCGAGGTGCCGTCGCCGATCAGCGCGAGCACCGGGCGCTCCGGGCAGGCGATGGCCGCGCCCACGGCGTTGGGCAGGCCCTGGCCGATGGCGCCGCCCGTCAGCGTGATGAGGTCGTGGCGTGGCGCGCCGGCGGTGAAGGGCGCGAGCATCAGCCCTGAGGTGATGGCCTCATCGATGACGATGGCGTTCTCGGGCAGCAGGTGCCCCACGGCCTTGCACACCTTCTCGGCGGTGAGCTTGCCGCGCGGGCGGCCCGGACGGGCCGGTGCCTGCAACGCGGGCTGCGCTTGGGCGGCACCCAGGGCCTGAACGAGCTTTTCCAGGCTCGCAGCCGCGTCCTGCGCGGGCGTGGCAAGCTGGTGGACCGTGCAGGCATCGGGCACCAGATAGCTTTTCTTGCCAGGGTAGGCAAAGAAGGACACCGGCGCCTTGGCGTCCACCAGCACCAGGTGCTCGATGCCGGCGAGCTGCACCCCGGCCAGCTCGGCCAGGTAGGCGATGCGCTCCACGGCGGGCAGGCCCGCGCCGCGCTCCAGCCGCGTGGGGAAGACCTCGGCGAACACCTTCACGCCGCGGTGCGCGGCGATGCGTGCGGCGGCCCGCAGGCCGGGCTCGCGCAGAGCCTGCCCACCCAGCAGCAGCGCGGCCTTGCCGCCCGCACGCAGGGCCTGGGCGATGGCCTGGACGGTGGCGTCGTCGGCGGCCTCGGGGC
>DMZZ01000174.1:0-1036 GCA_003484805.1 Comamonadaceae bacterium
TGCGTGACATGGTGGAATCCGGGGGGGAGAGGGGCGGCCTGCGCGGCGGCGGTGCGCGCCGGGCGGAGGCGACTAGCGGCAAGTATCATAGCCGTCGCCATGAACCATACGCATTCCTCCGCCGACAAGGGCTTCAGCTATTCGCGCCCGTTTTTTGAACAACTCGTGGACCAGGCGCTGGCGTACGCGAAAAAGCTCGGCGCCACCGATGTCGGCGCCGAGGCCTCCGAGGGCTGCGGCCTGTCTGTGGGCGTGCGCAAGGGCGAGCTGGAAACCGTGGAGCGCAACCGCGACAAGTCGCTCGGCGTGACGGTCTACATCGGCCACCGGCGCGGCAATGCCAGCACCTCCGACTTCTCTGGCGCCGCCATCGAGCGCACCGTGCAGGCCGCCTACGACATTGCCCGATTTACTGCCGAAGACCCGGTGGCCGACCTGCCCGATGCCGATGACATCGCACAGCCCGCCAGCCACCGCGACCTCGATCTTTTTCACCCCTGGGAGCTCACCAGCGAAGAGGCCGCACAGATAGCCCTTGAATGCGAGGCCGCGGCCTTTGCCACCGGCAAGCGCATCACCAACAGCGAGGGTGCGGCGGTATCGGCGCAGCAAAGCCATTTTTTCAGTGTGCACACGCGGGGCTTTCGGGGCGGCTACGCCACCTCGCGCCACAGCCTCTCGGTGGCCCCCATCGCCTCGCTGCCCGGCCGCAATGGCGAGATGCAGCGTGACGCCTGGTACAGCTCGCAGCGCAGCGCGACCGAGCTGTCCTCGCCCGCTGCCGTGGGGCGCTATGCCGCGCAGCGCGCGCTCTCGCGCCTGGGCAGTCGCAAAATTGCCACCACCGAATGCCCGGTGTTGTTCGAGTCGTCCCTGGCGGCTGGCCTGCTGGGCGCCTATGTGCAGGCCACGAGTGGTGGTGCGCTGTACCGCAAGAGCAGCTTTCTGCTCGACTCGCTGGGCAAGCCGGTGTTTCCCAAGCACATCGACATCCTTGAAGACCCATTCATCCCGCGCGGCAAGGGCAGTTCGCCGT
>DMZZ01000174.1:1047-4790 GCA_003484805.1 Comamonadaceae bacterium
GCATGAAGACCACCGGCAATGCGGGGGGCTCGCACAACCTGGTGCTGACCTCGCGCCGCACCCGCAAGGGCGACGACCTCGACGCGATGCTGCAAAAACTCGGCACCGGCCTGTTCGTCATCGAGCTCATGGGCCAGGGTGTGAACTACGTGACCGGTGACTATTCGCGCGGCGCCAGCGGTTTCTGGGTGGAGAACGGCCAGATCGCCTTCCCGGTGCACGAGATCACCATCGCCGGCAACCTCAAGACCATGCTCAAGGGCATCGAGGCCGTGGGCGCCGACGCCTATGCCTACGGTGCCAAGACCGTCGGTTCGGTGCTCGTCAATCGCATGAAGGTTGCGGGTAGCTAAGCGGAATCAGGCCCTTCTGAAAAGGAGGGCTTGAAATGAAAAAAGCCGTTGCGATTGCAACGGCTTTTTTTGTTTTGGTGCCCAGGAGAGGACTCGAACCTCCACGGAGTTACCCGCTAGTACCTGAAACTAGTGCGTCTACCAATTCCGCCACCTGGGCTTTCAGGAAAGATTGAATTGTATAGCAAGAAATGACCCCTGCAGAACAGATAAGCCATTTTTGCCAACAAAAAAGCCGCTGTGTGCAGCGGCTTTTCGTTAAACTTGGTGCCCAGGAGAGGACTCGAACCTCCACGATGTTACTCGCTAGTACCTGAAACTAGTGCGTCTACCAATTCCGCCACCTGGGCATTTCAGGAAAGTCTAAGATTGTACAACAAAAAAATGAACCCCAGCACGACCGCCTCGCATTCTTCAGATGAAATTGAAGGCAGCGTGCAGGGGCACCGCGACGGCCATGGGTACGTCATCCGCGACGACGGCCAGACCGATATTTTTCTGCCACCCAACGAAATGCGCGCCGTGCTGCACAAGGACCGTGTGCGCGCCCGCATCGTGCGGCAGGACCGCCGGGGCCGACCCGAGGGCCGCGTCGTCGAAATCATCGAACGCCCACCGCAGCCCATCATCGGCCGCCTGTTGCAGGAAAGTGGCGTCTGGATCGTGGCCCCCGAAGACAAGCGCTACGGCCAGGATATTTTGATCCCCGGCGGCGCGCTGGCGCTGGCCAAGCCGGGCCAGGTGGTGGTGGTGGAGCTCACCGAGCCGCCCGCGCTGTTCGGCCAGCCCGTGGGTCGCATCACCGAAGTGCTGGGTGAAGTGGACGACCCGGGCATGGAGATCGAAATTGCCGTGCGCAAGTACGGTGTGCCGCATGAGTTTTCCGAGGGCTGCCTGGCCGAGGCCGGCGCCTTGCCCGACAAGGTGCGCGCACAGGACAAGAAGCAGCGCATCGACCTGACCGATGTGCCGCTGGTCACCATCGACGGCGAGGACGCTCGCGACTTCGACGATGCCGTGTACTGCGAGCCCGCCAAGGTGGGGCGCAGCAAGGGCTGGCGGCTGCTGGTGGCCATCGCCGACGTGAGCCACTATGTACAGACGGGCAGCGCCATTGACATCGACGCCTACGACCGGGCCACCAGTGTGTACTTCCCGCGCCGCGTCATCCCGATGCTGCCCGAGAAGCTGTCCAACGGCCTGTGCTCGCTCAACCCCGAGGTCGAGCGCCTGTGCATGGTCTGCGACATGCTGGTCACCGCCAAGGGCGAGGTGCATGCCTACCAGTTCTACCCGGCGGTGATGTTCAGCCATGCGCGCTTCACTTACACCGAGGTGGCGGCCATCCTGGCCAACACGCGTGGCCCCGAGGCCGCCAAGCGCAAGGAGCGTGTGCCCGATCTGCTGAATCTGCACGATGTGTACCGCGCGCTGTTGCAGGCGCGGCGCGAGCGCGGCGCGGTCGATTTCGAGACCACCGAGACGCAGATCGTCTGCGACGAGAACGGCCGCATCGAGAAGATCGTGCCGCGCACCCGCAACGACGCGCACAAGCTGATCGAGGAGGCCATGCTGGCGGCCAACGTCTGCAGCGCCGACTTCATCGCGCAGGGCAAGCAGCACGGGCTGTTCCGCGTGCACGAGGGCCCCACGCCCGAGAAGCAGGACACCCTGCGCAACTACCTCAAGGCCATGGCCGTGGGGCTGTCGATCAGCGAGAACCCCCAGCCGTCCGAATTCCAGGCCATCGCCGAGGCCACCAAGGACCGGCCCGACGCGCAGCAGATCCACACCATGCTGCTGCGTTCCATGCAGCAGGCCATCTACACGCCCATCAACAGCGGCCATTTCGGCTTGGCGTTCGATGCCTACACGCACTTCACGAGCCCGATCCGGCGCTACCCCGACCTGCTGGTGCACCGCGTCATCAAGGCCATCCTGGGCAACACCAAGTACCGCCTGCCCATGCTGCCCACGCCGGGCGAGGCGCACGCCAAGCTGAGCAAGCGTCTGGCCAGCCGCGTCGCCCCGCCGGGCAAGGTGCCGCGCAAGAAGGAGACGGGCGTTGCCTTGGCCGAAACCCAGTCCTGGGAGGCGGCTGGCCTGCACTGCAGCGCCAACGAGCGCCGTGCCGACGAGGCCAGCCGCGATGTCGAGGCCTGGCTCAAGTGCAAGTACATGCGTGAGCACCTGGGCGAGGAATACGGAGGCGTCGTGTCTTCGGCCACGAGCTTCGGCATCTTTGTCACGCTCGACGCCATGTATGTCGAGGGCCTCGTGCACATCACCGAATTGGGCGGTGAGTACTTCAAGTTCGATGAGGCACGCCAGGAACTGCGCGGCGAGCGCAGCGGCATCCGTTATGCGATCGGCTCGCGGGTGCGCGTGCAGGTCAGCCGTGTGGACCTGGATGGGCGCCGCATCGATTTCCGCCTGGTGACCGAGGGTGAGGAACTGGGCGCGGCGCGGCCTGTCCGCGACAAGGGCGGTGCGCGCACGGCCCCCGGTTGTGCAACGGCGGCCCCGGGCAAGCGTCGCGCGGCACCCGAAGACGATGCGCCTCGCCGCAGCACGGCGCGCGAACCCGTCGGTGGCCGTACAGGAACTGGAAAGTCCACCCAGAAAGCGGCGCTGCTCACCAAGGCGCAGTCTGGCGACAAGTCCGCCAAGGGCAAAGGGCGTTCTTCCAGGCGTTCCTGATGTGCTTCTGAATCCATAGCGCGCGGCGCTTGATACAAGGGCATCGGGCGCTGTTTTTATGTGTTTTTAGCGGTTGCCAGGGGCTACCGGCTGTGCCAGGCTTTGCAGAAATCCCGTGTACCGGTGTGCGGCATCTCCGGAGGCCTCCATCATCGGCAGATGCCTCAGGTCCGGCAGCACCGAGATGTGAGCCTGGGGCATATGGGTGCGCAGCACTTCTGCGCCTGTGGCATCAAATACGTGGTCCCGGCCACCCCAGAGCACCAGCGTCGGCGTCCGGAGCGCGCCGACGCGCTCTTGCAGCAGGTAGCGGTCCTTCAGTTGCGCCTGCCACAAGCGCATGTTCGAGGGGGCGTTGCGCAGGGCTTCTGCCTGCGCGGTATGCACGATGGGGTAGGGCAGAAACGGGCGTTTTTCAAACACCAGTTCCATCATGGCCTCGAAAGACGCAGCGTCGTGCGCGATCAGCGGGGCCTGGCCTTGATCGATCAGGCCGTCCATGGCGCTGGGCCTGGCTGAGCGAATGCCGTGTGGCGCACCCACGAAGGCCACGCTTGCCACGCGTTCGGGGTGCTGCAGGGCCAGCAGCGCCGCCAGCGTGCCTCCCATCGAACTGCCAGCCAGGTGCACGCGCGCCAGGCCCAGTGCATCGAGCAGGGCCCGCAGGCGTTCGGTCTGTGCGGCGTAGTC
>DMZZ01000078.1:0-2650 GCA_003484805.1 Comamonadaceae bacterium
GTTTGTGCGCCTTTATCCACCATGGAAAATTCCTTGTTCAGATTAACCAGTCTCAACCTCAACGGCATCCGCTCCGCCACCAGCAAGGGCGTGGAGTCATGGATCGCCGACACCGGGCCGGATTGTATTTGCGTGCAGGAGATCAAGGCGCAGTCGGCGGACCTCCACGGCCGCTTTGAGCAACTGGCCGGCCTGCAGGGCTATTTCCACTGTGCCGAGAAGAAAGGGTATTCCGGCGTCGGCATCTACACCCGGCATGAGCCCAGCGAGGTGATTGCAGGGTTTGGTTCACCCGAATTCGACGCCGAGGGCCGCTTCCTCGAACTGCGCTTTGACACGCCTTCGCGCAAGCTGTCGATCATCAGTGCGTACTTTCCCAGTGGCTCGTCCAGCGAGGAGCGCCAGTTGGCCAAGTTCCGTTTTCTGGAAGCCTTCCATCCGCACCTGATGCACACCAAGGCGCAGCGCGAATTCATTCTGTGCGGCGATATCAACATCGCCCACCAGCAGATCGACCTGAAAAACTGGCGCAGCAACCAGAAGAACAGCGGATTCCTGCCCGAAGAGCGCGCCTGGATGACAAAGTTGTTGCACACAACTGACCCAGGTGGTGGCCTGATCGACGTTTACCGCCGGCTGCAACCCACCGCCACCGACACCGCCTATACGTGGTGGAGCAACCGGGGGCAGGCCTACGCCAACAACGTGGGCTGGCGGCTGGACTACCATCTGGCGACCCCCGCACTGGCCTCCCTGGCACGCGCAGAGCATATTTACAAGGGCACGAAGTTCTCCGACCATGCTCCCATCACTGTGGACTACGCCTTCTCGCTCTGACCTTCAGTCCACACCCACCGCCCATGCCCGAATCCCTCGACACCACCCCGGCATCTGCCCAGTGCTTTCGCCCTGAAAACATCGAGGCGCTGTGGAAGCTGGTGAGTGCGCCGCACCCCGTCGTAGGCAAGGCGCACCATCTCGGCGAGGCCTTGCTGCACGCAGGAGCGATCACCCCCTCGACCCTGGCCGACAGCCTGGCCATCCAGCAACTGGAGCGCGAGCGGGGCAAAGACCGACCTATCGGGCAGGTCCTGATCGAGCGCGGGGATCTCACCGAGGAACAATTGAGCCAGGTGATCGCCTCCTGGCTGGGGGAATACATGGTGCACCCGGGCCTGCTGAGCCCGGATGCCACGGCCCTGGCCCTGGTGCCGCGCGCGGTGGCCGAGCGCGAATCCGTGCTGCCGCTGATGACCCACGAGGACGCCCTGGTCGTCCTGATGGCCGACCCGTATGACCGCGTGTTGCTGGACGAGCTTCGCTTTCTCACGCAGCGGCGCCTGATTCCGCTGCAGGCCGCGCCCGGCACGCTGATGCCGGCCATCGCCAATGCCTACAGCGTTCACCCGACCCAGAGCAGCAAGACCACCAAACCTTCCGGCCCGGCACCCCGGGGCGCCAATGGCCTGCGCACCCCGGCGGCAGTGCGCGCCACCTCGCAGGAGCTGGCCACCAACCTGAGCAGCGCAGCCTCCGAGACGGACACCGAAGAAACCGATGTGGTCAGCGAGGCCGACAACACGCTGGTGCGGCTGATCAACACCGTCATCGACGAGGCCATTGCCCACCGTGCCTCCGACATCCACATCGAAACCGAGCCCGCACCGCAGAACGTGCGCGTGCGGCTGCGCATCGACGGCGATCTGGTGCCCTACCTCGAACTGCCTGCGCGCTTTCGCTATGCCATGGTGGCGCGCATCAAGATCATGGCGAGCATGGACATCTCGGAGCACCGCAAACCCCAGGACGGAAAGATTGATTTCTCGCGCTTTGGCGGCCCGCCGGTGGAACTGCGCGTGGTCACCGTGCCCACCTCGCGCGGCCTGGAAGACGTGGTGCTGCGCCTGCTGGCGGGCGCCAAGCCACTGCCGCTGGAAGACATCGGCCTGAGCACCAACAACCTTGCCGCCCTGCGGGACGTGGTGAAGAAACCGTATGGCCTGATCCTGGTGGTCGGCCCCACGGGTTGCGGCAAGACCACGACCCTGCATTCGGTCATCCGCGACATCAACACCGCGGGCCGCAAGATCTGGACGGCCGAAGACCCGATCGAAATCACCCAGAGCGGCCTGCGCCAGGTGCAGATGAACCCGCGCATCGGCTGGACTTTTGCTGCGGCCATGCGCACCTTTCTGCGCGCCGACCCCGACGTGATCATGATCGGCGAAATGCGCGACGAGGAAACCGCGCGCATCGCCATCGAGGCCTCGCTCACGGGGCACCTGGTGCTGTCCACGCTGCATACCAATTCGGCCCCAGAGAGCATTGCGCGCCTGCTCGAAATTGGCCTGGACCCGTTCAATTTTTCGGATTCTCTGCTGGCCATCCTGGCCCAGCGCCTGGTGCGGCGCCTGTGCAAGGCCTGCCGCGAGCCCTGGACCGCTGACGACGACACCTTGCTCGGGCTGGCCTCGCAATACCTGGCCAGCGGAACCCACAACTCCCCCGAGGACCGCGCCGCCCAGGTGGACCGCTGGCGCAAGAACTACGGCAATACGTCCGGAGAAATCACCCTGTGGCGCCCCAGGGGCTGCGAGGAATGCGAACACCACGGGTACCGTGGTCGCATGGGCATTCACGAACTGATGCT